>JALXER010000055.1:1443-2455 GCA_027069385.1 Paracoccaceae bacterium | reverse complement strand
CGGTAAAAGGGCATCCGGCGCCACAGATGTCCGATGATCCCCAGCCTGGCGTCACGTCCTTCCCGTTGCCCGGGGCGCGCAACCCTCAACGCCTAAAATCCGGGCCCCCGCGGGCCCGACAAGAGCCGTCACCCTTGCCCCTCTTGCGCCAGCGCTTCGGCAACAAGCCCTTCGGGGTCCGCCGGAAATTCCCGATACAGCCGGAAATGCGCCGTCTCGCGATAATCCACCGGGGCGATACTGTGGCGCGTGACCTCCAGCACCGTCGCCCCCGGAAGCGCCATCAGGATCGGCGAATGCGTGGCCATGATCACCTGCGAAACCGCTGTTGTCTGCACCCGGTGCAGGATGCGCAGCAATTCCAGCTGCCGCCTGGGCGACAGCGCGCTTTCCGGCTCGTCCATGAAATAAATCCCCTGGCGCGCCATGCGTTCCTCGAAAAACCGGATGAAGCCCTCGCCATGTGACCATGACAGGAAATCCGGCGCCGCGCCGCCAGTGCCAAGCGCGGCGGCATCCAGGTAACGGGCTACCGAAAAGAAGGATTCTGCCCGAAAAAACCACCCGTCGGTCACCTTGGGCAACCACCCGGCGCGGACCGCGTCCGCCAGCGCCGCGCCGCTTTTGTCCAGCGCTTGCGCATGATCGACCGGGCGATAGCCTTGGCCGCCCCCGGCCTCATCGTAACCGGCACGCGCGGCAATCGCCTCGATCAGCGTCGATTTGCCGGTGCCGTTTTCACCGAAGATCACCGTGACCGGCGTCGTGAATCGCAGTTCGAAATCCGCGTCTCCCAGCCATGGCAGGTTGAACGGAAAAGCGGCGCGCCCGGCCATTTCATCTTCCTTCAGCGTCATGCGCTGCAGGAAAGGGGCCGGCAGGTTTGTCGGGCTCTTTCGGCGCGCCATCACTGCATCCGTTCGCGTCAACGATACTCGCCGACACCATGCCGGCCAGCGCCGGTTTTGCCAATGGCACCCCCATTCCCGGGCAGCGCGCCGGTCGATTTTGC
>JALXER010000055.1:0-1433 GCA_027069385.1 Paracoccaceae bacterium | reverse complement strand
CGTCAGGTTGGGCGCAAGCCTGCCATACGAGGGGATGAATGGTACCCGTGGAAACTGCACTGCTCTTTGTGAACACGCCGGAAATGGCGCTGGCGCCGATGTGCGAAACGCTCAACAGCCGCCTTGCGCCGCTCGGCATCACCCTGGAAGAGTTCAGCCCCGAGATCGGGGTCATCGCGTCGTTCCGCGGCGCGGGTCTTGATCTGTCGGTCGCCTTCAGCACCGCCCCCCTGCCTGCCAGCGCCTTTCGCGGCGCCATGGAGGGGCCGCTTTCAAAACCCTTCGCCGGCATCCTCGCCACCACCCTGGCCCGTCACGCCAGCTTCGTGACGATCGCGGTCGACAAGACCGATATCGACGCCGGCGGGCCGGACTGGCTCACCCAACTTCAGGTTGCCCACGCGGCCACCGCCGTTCTAGCCGAATGGCTGATGCCCGCGGCCGTGCACTGGCGCCAGTCCAACCAGCTTCTGACCGGCGCGCAATATATCTCGATCGCCCGTGAAACCACCCCTTGGGCGCTCTTTGCCCAGGCCCGCGTTTCCACCGTGGTGAAACTCGACCAATCCACCCCCAGCCACGGGCTGCGCCTGCTCGAAGCCGCCGATTTCATCGGTCGCCCGATCGAATTCGCGCTCTGCGACCAGCCGCTTGACGAAATCCACGCCGCCTCGCTGTCTTTCCTGCGTCATGCGGTGGAAACCGGCGAACCGATCCCCGACGGCCACACTTTCGGCCCGCGCGGCGGACGGCGCTACCGGGTCACCCACGTCGCCCCCGGTCTCGATCTGCCCAGGGGAAAATACGAATTGTCGGCCGTCGCACGCGACGCCGACGCGACCCCGGGCGGAACTGCTCGCCTGCCCGGGGTCACCCAGGACGCCCCCCCGGCAATACAATCTGAAAGGGATGACATGAAAGAAACCGGTCAATCAGTGGACATGGTAAAAGTTGCACAACCGGTTTCGGCCGACGACCTGCAGGCCCGCAAGCAAGCCGCCTTCGCCCCGCTCGAAGACCCGCATGACCACCGGCCAGACGAACGCGCCCGCTCGATGGCGCTCAGTTTCCTGATGCTGGTGATCATGCCCCCGGTCGGCGCGGTCCTGATGCTGTCAAACGCGCTTTTCGGCTCCAATACCTGGCGCACCGGGCTGGTGGCCACCGCCACCGTCGCCCTGGCCCTGGCAGTCGGCGCCTATACCTTCCTGAATTTCTCGGTCGAAGATGCGGCAGCCATCGCGCCCGCCGCCATCCAGTCAGACATCCTGGCCAAGTAATCTGCGCTGCCCGGCCGTCAGGTCCTCGCGCCGCACCAGGTAGGTGTGGATCGAAAACACCACCGCCCCGGTCTCCGGCAGCCGTACCAGGCATTGCCGCTCTGAACGCAGATAGGCCGGCCTGTCTGACAGCCGCGGGCGCGGCTGTCAGAC
>JALXER010000054.1 GCA_027069385.1 Paracoccaceae bacterium | reverse complement strand
GATTTGCGTGGTGACATCGGCGTTGGTCAGGCCCAGCGCCTGCGCGTCACGGGTCAGGCGAAAGGCCACTTCGGGTTGCAGTTTCAGAATGCTGCTTTCGATCCCCGAGACCGCTTCCAGACTGCGCAACTCGCCGATAACCTGCAAGGTCATGGCGCGCAGATCATCCAGTGAATCGCTGGACAGGCGCAAGGCAAAATCCGCGTCGGCCCCCGGACCGGCACCGCGAATGGCGATGTTTTCAACCGAGGGGATAACCGGCAGGCGGTGCTGCCATTCGTCACCAAAATGGACGATCCCGAATTCACGCGCAACGGCGGGATAGGTGGCAACGTTGAACGAAACGCTGGTATCCGAGGTCGGGGTAAAGTTGAAATGCTCGACAAAGGCAAACCCGTATTGCGCGGTCAGCTCGGCATCGAGCGCCAGCAGGTCCTGCTGCAATTCCTCGATCGCCGCGCGCACGGTTTCATCATTGGAACCGGCGCGAAATTCAACCACGCCCGAAATGGTGTCGGCCTCTATGTCAGGGAAAAAGCTGACCTTGATATAGCCCTGCCTGACCCCGCCAACCGTTAACACGATCAGCATCAGAAACATGATAAACGCGGTCAACCTGACCGACAGGATCACCCGCAACCCCGGCAGGTAAATCCGGTTGATGAACCAACGCAAAGACCAATCAACACCGGCACGGATCACCGACAGGATATTGGCCTTGGGTTTCAGGTCTTTCTGGCTGAAATGCGACAGATGCGCAGGCAGAATGAACTTGCTTTCGATCAGTGAAATAATCAGCGTCAGGCTGACCACCGCCGAGATATTGGCCAGCATCTGCCCGAAAAACCCGCCCACCAGCAGCAGCGCCGAAAAGCCCGCAACGGTGGTCATCACTCCGAATGTGGTTGCCGTGGCCACATTGCGCGCGCCATTAATCGCCGCGCGCCGGCCTGTTTTGCCGTTCTCGACTTCGACGAAAATGCTCTCGCCAACCACGATCGCGTCATCCACCACGATCCCCAGCGCAATGATAAACCCGAAGGTCGACACGAAATTCAACGACATGCCGATGGCGGGCAAATCCATCAGCGCAAAGGCGCCCAGAAACGAAATCGGTATCCCCGCTGCCACCCAGAATGCCAGACGCAAATTCAGAAATACCGTTAGCAGCACCAGTACCAGAAACAGCCCGCTGGTCAGGTTGTTGGTGATCAGCGCGAACCGTTTGTCGAGCGTCTTTGTCACGTCCCCCCACGCGGTCACCACAATGCCGTCGGGAAAGCCGTCGGCGTTTTCAAGATAGTCATAGACCTGATTGGTAATCACCTTGGGGTCCGTCACCGAGCCGCGCTTGACCTGCAACCCGATGGTGCGCTGCCCGTCAAAGCGGCTGGCATCGGGCAGATTGGTGAAATCCTCGAACACCCGCGCCAATTCGCGCAGCCGCACCACCTGCCCGCCCGCGCTGGAAATGATCACGATATCGCCGATTTCGGCGGCGGTCTTTTTGTCCTCGCTGATGCGGAAATTCAGGTCTCCGCCCGGGGCGTTCAGCGCCCCCGCGCCTCGATCAATAGAGGCATTGCCGATGCGCCGCGCGATGTCGTCAACCGTCAGGTGATAGCGGGTCAGATCGTCCTGCGAGACCTGCACCACGATCTCGGCCTGACGCGCCCCGATCAGATCAACCCGCGAAATATCGGGAATTTTGAGCAGATCGGCCTTGATTTGCTCGGCCACATCCACCAGATCGCGCTCGCTTTGGCGGCCGGTGATGTTCAACTTGATCAGGGTTTCGTCGGCCAACCCGCTGCGCAATTGATAGCGCTCGGCATCCTGCGGAAAGCTGATCGCATCGACGGCCTGCTTGACGTCCTCGCGCACGTCGGCAAAGTTATAGTTGTCATCAACCTCGATAACCACCGTACCACTGTTGCGCGTCGCCGTGCCGGAAACCGAGACGATCCCCTCGACACTGGAAAGCCCCGATTCAATCGCCTGTACGACGCTGATCTCGACCTCCTCCATGGAACCCGACGTCACCGGCACAAAGATGGTCATGGTGTCCAGCGTCAGGTCGGGGAAGGTCTGGCGCGGCACCGAATTATAGCCGTTGATCCCCATCAGAATGATCAGGAAAAACAACAGGTTTGCCGCAACCGGATTGTTTACAAACCACGCGATAACGCCGGTTTCATTGTCGGTATCGTGCTTCATTGGCTATAGCCGCTCACCAGCATACCGGCGCGCAATCCCAGCACATTGCCGGTCACAATGCGAAGCTGCGTCTGCTCACCCGCCGGAATGTAGACCGCGCCAAAGTCCCGGTAAACCGGATCGGCCGCCATGGGCACTAGGCGGTTCTGATCGTCCAGCGTGTAATACTGTTCTTCGATATCGAGCGCGGTCAGCGGGATCGCAAACAGATTTTCCAGCGTCGGGCCGCTGAAGGTGCCGTTCACGAACCGGCCCAGCCGGATCGCCTCGCCCTCCAGCGGGTCTGGCATCGACACGATGACCGAGTTCAACCGCGTGGCGGAATCAATATCGATGTCGATGGCCTCTATCCTGCCCGCTTTGGTGATGACCGGAATCGTGGTCGTGGTAATGTCGATCTGCGCGCCGATCCGCACCAGATCAAGCTGGGTTTCCAGAATGGGAAAGCGCACCCGAAACCGGTCGGTCCCCACCAATGCGCCCAGATTGCTGCTCGCCCCGACCAGATCGCCCACCGTTACGTTGGCGGCGCTGATTACCCCGCGATAGGGGGCTGTCACCACGGTTTCGGCCAGCGCCGTTTGGGCGATCTCCAACGCCGCCTCGGCCGAGCTGACCGCCAGAATAGCCGCGTTCAGCTCGGGGATTTTAAGCACAACGTCGCTGGGTTCGCCCAGATCGAGCCGCGCATAGTTCTCGCGCGCCTGTTCGGTGTCGGCCCGCGCCGAAACCAGCGCCGCGCGGGCATTGCCCAGATCCTTTTCGCGCTCCAGCACATCGCGACGATAAGCGGTGTCATCAACCTGCAACAAGCGCTGACCGGCGCTGACTTGCGCGCCCTCCTCGAAACACTCGCACACCCAGACGATCCGCCCGTTGGCCTGCGTGGCCAGATTGCTGCTCTGCCATGCCTCTACCTTGCCCAGCGACACATAATGCGGTGTCACCGAAACCGGTTCCAGCGTCACCACCGGCAGATTCAGCGTTGCCGCTGCTGCCTCCGGCTGGTCGATCTGTGCGGTGGTTTCATCATCGGTTTTGGTCAGGAACAGAAACGCGCCATAGCCCAGTGCAACCAGAGCAGCGATTTGCGCCACCCAGCTTAGAAAGGTTTTCATTGCCCGACTCCGTCAAAATAATCATCCCCGAGCGCCACATACAGATCAAGCCGGTTTTGCAATATCCGGTTGCGCAGCGCGATCACCGCATCTTGCGCGTTAAACATCCGCAAGGCCGCCTTCGATACATCGGCAAGACCGGCGCTGCCACTGCGCAGCTTGGCGATTTCTTCGTTGAACGCATCCTCGGCCAGCGCCGCCGAGCGTTTTTGCAGCGCGATCTGGCGTTTAAGCGAGTGTTCGCGTGACAGTACCGAATCGACCTCGACCAGCGCGTCAAGCACCGTTGAAACATAGGTTTGCACCGCGATTTCGATATCGACCCGCGCCAGTTCCACCTGTCGGGCGCTGGCGCCGTTATCCAGCAAGGTACCGGTCAGCGAGGCAACCAGCGACAGTGCGAACCGGTCCACATCGAACAACTGGCCGATATCGCCGGTGTTGTTGGAAAAAGAACCGCTCAGGTTCAGGCGCGGCAGCATCGCCAGCCGTGCCGAGCGCAAACGGGAATCGCTGGCCAGCAGGCGTGCCCATGCGGCCTGAATATCGGGGCGGCGGGCCAGCAATTCGGCGGGCAGGCGTGCTTGCGGTGCATCGGCAAAACGCGGCAAGGCTCCGTTAACCAGCGAAACGTGTCCACCCACGGGCCGCCCCAGCAACCGGTTGAGCCTGCTTTGCGCCACCTCGACCGTCTGAACCTGCTGTTCCAACTGGTCGCGCGCGCCAAGGGTGTCGATTTCGGCCAGTTGCAGGTTGATCACCTCGCGGGTGCCGGCCATCACATCGCCGCGCGTTGCCTCCATGATCGCGTCATAGGCATCAAGGCGGGCATAGCGTTGTGACAGGGTGATCCGCGCGGCAACCAAATTGGCCCACGAGCCGACAATTGCCTTTTGCAACGCGCGCTCGGCCGCCATCAGGTCAAACAGGCTGGCCCGGGAACCCAGCTCTCCGGCGCGGATATCCGCTGCAGTTTTGCCCCAGACATCCAGCCCCGGATTCAGATCGATCGACAGGCTATAGGCCGAGCTGTCCAGCGGGCCACGGGTTTCACGGTCGGACAGGCTGGCGCTAAGGCTGGCACCATTGCGCGCCAATGTGTCGGCAATATTCAGCAATTCGCGGTTGGCGCGCAGGCGCAGCACCAGATAATCGGGGTTGTTCTGCGCCGCCTCGTGGATCAGCGCATCCAGTTGCGCCGAGCGAAAAAACCCGCCATAGCCCGTGGTATAGCGCGCCACCCCCGCCCCGTCGAACGCCGCAGGCAGGGGCGGCGTGGTTTCATCCTGTTGGTGTGGGTTTTCCAGCGGGCCATCCTGCACAAACGTCGCAACGCTGCACGAGGCCAGCAGCCAGACGCCCCCAAATAGCAAAATAACCCTGTTCGGGCGCATACCGTTTCTCCGCTGAAGTCCGGGTGACCTTGCACCTATTGACTCGATTCGACAATTCCAAACTTTGGTGAATGGCATTTAGTGATTAATTAATCACTTATCAAGTGAATCCGGCGATTCAAGATTCCGGCGCACCCGTGCCATCATCGCAATCAGGTCGGCCCGCTCGGCCGGTGTGAAGCCTTTGAACATCTGTTCTTCGAGTAGCAAAATATGGGGCAGCAACGTGTTGAACACCTCTACCCCCTGTTCGGTCAGGCGCAGCGCCGCAAAGCGTTTATCGTCACCGTTGATATCGCGCTTCAGCAGCCCCTGGGCTTTTAGTGACTTGATCGCCCGGCTGACATTGACCTTGGTCATCGAGGAACGCGCCACAATCTGGCTGGCGGACAGCACGTTCTTGGAACTGAGCACCGCCATGACCCGCCATTCAGAAACGCTCAGATCAAACATCGATTTGTAAATCCGCGAAATCGCATCGGTGATCGCGCGATAGTAAATCCGCACCTGATAGGGAAAGAAATCGGTAAGATCGAAGTCGGATTCTGGGTCGGGATGGCGCATATCGCATAGATTAGTGAAGTTTGTTCCTAATATCAAGTATTGCTGGCATGCGTTACAATACTTATTTATTACAGATATTTACAGCCGATTAGCGGGTCAAAAACGGATCCATTGCACCAGATATCCCTTGACATAGTTGCAATTGAAACTAATATTCCCGCAGATTCTAGGGGGGACGAATGAAAAGCTGGATCGCAAGCGCGAACGACCCTGTCAGCCATTTTCCGGTGCAAAACCTGCCTTACGGCGTCGCGCGCAAGGCGGGGCAAGCGGCGCGTTGCGTGGCGGCAATCGGGGACAAGGTGGTTGATCTGGCCGCGCTGGAAGATGCCGGACTGCTGCACACCGGCGCGCAGGTTTTTGCCACCGGATCGCTGAACGGGTTCATGGCGCTGGGGCGGCAGGTCTGGGACCGGGTGCGCGGCGACCTGACCGACCTGCTGGTCGAGGGCGGCAATCCGGCGTTGCGCAACACCCCTGCGCTGCGCCAAAAAGCGCTACTTGATGCCGGTCAGGTCGAAATGCTGATGCCGGTCAAGGTAACGGAATACACCGATTTTTACGCGGGCATGCAGCATGCAAAAAACATGGGAGAGATCCTGCGCGGCTCGCCCGATCTGCCGGAAAACTGGCTGCATATCCCGATTGGCTATAACGGGCGGGCCTCTAGCGTGGTGGTGTCGGGCACTGCCATTCGCCGGCCGTGGGGGCAGGTACGCGGCGCGGGCGGGCCGGTATTTCAACCGACCGAACGGCTGGATATCGAACTGGAGCTGGGCGCAATCATCGGCCAGCCTTCGGCGCTTGGCGCACCGGTCAGCGTGGCGCAGGCCGAGGATATGATCTTTGGCTATGTGCTGCTCAATGACTGGTCGGCGCGCGATATTCAGGGCTGGGAATACCAGCCGCTCGGGCCATTCCAGGGCAAGGCCTTTGGCACCTCGATCAGCCCGTGGGTGGTGACGAGCGCGGCGCTCGACGCATTTCGCACCGCCGCGCCACCGCGCGAAACCCCGCTGCTGCCCTATCTGGACCCGCAAAAACCCGGCCTTTACGACATCACCCTGACGGTTTCCATGCAGCCCGAGGGCGCGGACCGCCCCACCACCGTTACCCGCACCAACTATGCCCGCATGTATTATTCCGCCGCGCAACAGCTTTGCCATCACAGCATTGGCGGCTGCCCGATGAATGTGGGCGATCTGCTGGGGTCCGGCACCATTTCGGGGCCGGAGCGGGGCGAGTTCGGGTCTTTGATGGAACTGTCATGGGCCGGGCGCGACCCGTTCACCCTTGCCACCGGACAGACCCGCAGTTTTATCGAGGATGGCGACACGCTGACCCTTAGCGGCTATGCTGAAGGCAACGGATATCGAATCGGCTTTGGTGAATGCAGCGGTAAAATCCTGCCCGCCATCGCACAACCTGACTGGACAAAATAGGGGGCTTTATGGCCAAGGCATTCGCGTCGCAAGGCGACATGGAAGACAAAAAGATCAGCTTTACCGAAATTGGCCGCGACCTGTGGGCCTTTACCGCCGAGGGCGACCCCAATACCGGCGTGATCATTGGCGATGACAGCGTGATGATCGTCGATGCACAGGCCACGCCGCGCATGGCGCAGATGGTTATCGACAAGATCCGCACCGTTACCGACAAGCCGATCAGCCATGTGGTGCTGTCGCATTACCACGCGGTGCGCGTCCTTGGGGCCAGCGCCTATGGCGCGGCGCAGATCATCATGTCGGACATGGCGCGCGGCATGGTGGTCGAACGCGGGCAAGAGGACTGGGACAGCGAGTTCCAGCGCTTTCCGCGCCTGTTTCAGGGGCATGAAAGCATCCCCGGCCTGACATGGCCCACCACCACGTTCAACGACCGCATGACCGTTTACCTTGGCAACCGGCGGGTTGACCTGATGTTCCTTGGCCGCGCCCATACGGCGGGCGATATCGTGGCCTATGTGCGCGATGAAAACGTCATGTTTACCGGCGATATCGTCGAATACCATTCGGCCTGCTATTGCGGCGACGGCCATTTCAACGACTGGCAGTCCACCCTTGAAAATATCCGCGCATGGGATGTGGACGCCATCGCGCCCGGGCGCGGTGATGCGCTGGTTGGCAAGGCGCTGGTCGATGCCGCGCTGGACAGCACCGGCGATTTTGTGCGCTCTACCTACCTGCCCGCGGCGCGGGTGGCCAGCCGTGGCGGCAGCCTCAAACAGGCGTGGGATGCGGTGCGCGAGACTTGCGACCCCAAGTTTTCGGACTTTGCAATTTATGAACATTGCCTGCCCTTCAACGTCGCGCGCGCCTATGACGAGGCCCGCGGCATCGACACGCCTCGCATCTGGACGGCGCAACGTGATATAAAGATGTGGGAAGATCTGCAAGGATAGACCAATGACCAAAATTTTCGAGACCCCGCTATACCCCTATGAACGCAGCGCCGATCAGGATGAACCGCTGCCGGTTCGCCACAAGGTCGTGGTGGTCGGGGCAGGCCCTGTCGGGCTGGCACTGGCGATCGATCTGGCCCAGTCCGGCGTACCGGTGCTGGTGATCGACGACAATGACAAGGTCAGTTTCGGGTCGCGCGCCGTGTGCTATGCCAAGCGCCCGCTGGAAATCCTCGACCGGCTGGGCTGCGGCGAACCGATGGTGGAAAAGGGCGTGGAATGGTCAAAAGGCAAGGTATTTGTCGATGAACGGCAGGTCTATGATTTTAACCTGCTGGCCGAGTCGGGCCACAAAAACCCCGCCTTTATCAACCTTCAGCAATACTATTTCGAGGAATACCTGGTCAAACGTCTGCGCGAATTGCAGGCCGCAGGCGCGCCGGTCGAGATTCGCGGCAACACCAAGCTGGAGGCCATCGGCACCCATGACGGCTATTCGACCCTGTCGCTGGAGCATGACAATCCGTTTTATGAAAAAGGTACGGTCATCAAGGGCCATGAATTTCGCTATTCCACGGTGGATGAGTGGGAGGGCAAGGTCGATGACCTGGTATTTACCGTGGAACGGGGCA
>JALXER010000053.1 GCA_027069385.1 Paracoccaceae bacterium | reverse complement strand
GGCCGACCGCCCGGACGATGCGGATCAAGCAACGTGCGAAGTCGCGGAAAGGCATATTCCGGCAATGCCGAAAATCGGGTGGGATACTGCATATTTGCCTCGATCAAGGGTCTGAACGCCCGTTTCGGTACAGTTTACCGAAAGACTGCCCCAAGGTCCAGCCTTTGAACATCTTCCCGAAAGGACCAGCCTCACCCCAGCGTTATGAGTCGGAGTACTCCCGCCCGTCGTCGGCGCATTGCATTCGCAATGCGCCTCCTCCCGTTGGGCCGGGCCTCGGCTTCGCCTCGGCAGGGGGCCAGCCCCCTCTGGCGCAAGCGCCATTCACCCCCGGGATATTTAGCAAAAGAAGAAGATGTGACTTCATTTTTCTACAAATACTCTCAGGGGGGAGCGACGAATGTCGCGAGGGGGCGGAACGCCCCCTACCGCCCGCAGGGCGGCCCGGTTCAAACGCAAGCGGTGAAATGCCTTGGCATTTCGCCGCTGCAGTGCGAAAGCCGCGTTGATGCAACCGACCTATTCCTGATTAATGACAGTCATACAACAGCCCGAATAGGCCGCAAACCCGCCATCGCGCGCATCAATCAGCGATAGGGACCAGCCATAATCCCGATCGGACATTCCATCGCTGCACTGTTCCCGCCGGACGAATCCGGTGAAATCCGCGCTGGCAAACCCGAATTCCGACAGGCCAGAATTCGCTGAAAAAGCTGCAAACGCGACCGGTTGTTTTGCCGGATCACCACTTGCCGGATCATATACCAGCGCGCCGCTAAAATCGACATCCAGGTTCCAGAACGGCTCGGCACCACCGCAATTCAGTTGCCCGGGCATGTCAGAACTGTTCTCGATTGCCTGCAGATAACGCACCGCGATCCAGCCATTCCCTTCCTGCCACAGGATTCGCCCCCACTTGCCGGACGCATCAAACGCCAGCACCTCGGTTACCTGACTAGGAAGCAAATCGCCGATATCTTCCGAATCCCCGTCGGGCAATGCACGCACATTCAGCGTATCGTCCGACGCCACACCGGTTACGCGATAAAGCGCCGGAAGCACCTGCGCACGCGCCAAGCCGCCAAGGGTAAAAGTGGATATGAGAACTAAAAATACCGACAACAACTTACCGAACGATGGTTGCTTCATCGGCAGTCTCCTGTTTGATGGGACAATCCTATCCCATCCTGATTTGAAAAGAAATAGGCTCAAACCGTTAGCAAAGCATAAATTTTCTGAACTTTGATCAAAAACAGGCGATCAAACGGCTCGAATCGCCGGTTTATGCAAATTCCAACCCCATAATTTGTTCACGAACCCATTCAGGGGGGAGCGACGAATGTCGCGAGGGGGCGGAACGCCCCCCCCTGCCGCCCGCAGGGCGGCCCGGCCCAAATGGAAGGGGTGAATTGCGTAAGCAATTCTGCCCCTGGAGTGCGGGAGCGTTCAGAGGGCGGAACCGGCGTCAGGGGGTTTTGCGGCGGGAATATCCGGTTTCCTTCAGCCAGGATTTAAGGGCCGGGCGCACCGATTGCTGGCCGGATTTGCGCGCCTTGTCGACCACATCGCGCGCCTCGGACAGGTCAATCGAGCGCAACAGGTGTTTCACCGGCCCGATCGAGGCCGGACGCATCGACAGGCTGCGCAGCCCCATGGCCGCAAAGGCCAGCGCCTCGACCGGACGGCCGGCATCCTCGCCACAAAACGAAACCGGCGTATCAAACGTGGCGCAGCGGTCGGTAATGTATTCCATAAAGGTCAGAAAACTGACGTTGAGCGTGTCATAGCGCCGACGGACCCGCTCGTTCTCGCGGTCCGCCGCAAAAAAGAACTGTTTCAGGTCATTGCCGCCAATCGAGATAAAATCGGTGGTTTCGAAAAACTGGTCAGGGGCAAAGGCAAGGCTCGGGGTTTCCAGCATGGCGCCGATCTTGACATCGCACGGCAATTCATGCCCTAGCCGCCGTTCTTTTTCCATCTCGGCATGCACCATTTCCTGCGCATCGCGAAATTCGTCAAACTGCGCGACAAACGGGAACATCACATGCAGGGGGCGGCCTTTGGCGGCGCGGATCAGCGCCTGAAGCTGCATCCGCATCACCCCGGGCCGGTCCAGCCCGATCCGGATCGCCCGCCAGCCCAGCGCCGGATTGGGTTCGTCGGGGCGCTCCATATAAGGCAGCGCCTTGTCCGAGCCGATATCCAGCGTGCGAAAAACCACCGGCGCACCATCCGCCGCATCCAGCACACGGCCGTAAAGGTCGGACAGTTCGGAGCGTTTAGGCACACGAGAGCGGATCAGGAATTGCAATTCGGTGCGAAACAGCCCCACCCCTTCGGCCCCTGAAATCTTGAGACTGGGCAAATCGGCCATCAATCCGGCGTTCATATGCAGGTTGATAACGGTGCCATCACATGTTTTTGCCGCCTTGCCCACCAGCGCGGTATAGGCTTCCTGCGCCTCGGCCTGCATGGCGATTTTCTCGCGAAAGGCCGCGGCAACATTTTCATCCGGGCGCAGATGCACCACCCCGATATCGCCGTCCACCAGAATCGGGTCATTCGACAGGGCTTCGCGGGTAATTTTTTTGGCCTGAATCACCAGCGGAATAGCCAGCGCCCGCGCCACAATCGCCGCATGGGAGCCAACCGAGCCTTCCTCTAACACCACGCCTTTCAGCGCTTTGCCGTATTCGAGCAGATCCCCCGGGCCGATATTGCGCGCCACCAGCACCGCGTTTTCCGGAATTCCGCGTTCATTGGCGTCGTCGCGCCCGGCCAGAATTCGCAACAGACGGTTGGACAGATCATCCAGATCATGCAGGCGTTCGCGCATATAAGGGTCACTGACGCGGGCCAGCCGCGTGCGGGTTGTGGTCTGTTCCTTTTCCACCGCCACTTCGGCCGCCAGCCCCGAGGCCACCGAATCGAACATACGCTTGCGCCAGCCTTTATCCTGGGCAAACAGACGATAGGCGATCATGACATCGCGGTGTTCACCGGTTTGCATGGCAATATCGGTGGCCAGAATTTCGTCGATTTCCTGAACCAGCGTGTTCAGGGCGACGGTCAGGCGGGCGTATTCGATTTCGGGGTCATCGGCGACCGGATTGGCAACAACAATCTGGGGTTCATGCAGCAGCACCACCCCTTCGGCCACGCCTTCCTGCCCGACTAGCCCGCGTGCAAAAAACGGCAGCTGGTGTTGCGCGGCAATCGCCATTTTGTCGGGGCCGGTAAAGGCACCCAGTTCGGCCATTTCGGCAATAACCATCGCCACCACTTCAAGGGCGTAGATCTCGTCATCGGAATAGGTGCGCGGGGCCTTGTTCTGCACCACCAGCACCCCGAGCACCTCGCCCAGCCGCTGGATCGGCACCCCGACAAAGGATGAAAACACCTCTTCGCCGGTTTCGGGAATATAGTGAAAACCGCGGGCGGCGGGGGCGTCGCGTTCATTGATGGAATGGGCGGTTTCGGCGACGCGCCCCACCAGCCCTTCGCCAAGGCGCATGCGGGTCTGGTGCACGGCCTCGGGGCGCAACCCCTTGGTGGCGCACAGTTCCAGTGTGTTTTCGTCGCGCCTGAGGTAAATCGAACAGACTTCGGCCTCCATCGAGGCGGCAATCAACTGGGTGACACGGTCAAGACGTTCCTGCCCCTTGCCTTCCTGGGCAAGCGCATCGCGCAGTCGTTTTAGCAGAACCCGGGATTCAACCCCTTTGGTATCGGTCATAATGGCCTATGCTGTTCTTTCCAGTTCAAACGCATCATGCAACGACTGGACTGTAAGTTCCATGTATTTCCGGTCAACCAGAACCGAAACCTTGATTTCCGAGGTGGTGATCACCTTGATATTCACCCCGTCATCGGCCAGGTTTTTAAACATTTTTTGCGCCACCCCAGCGTGTGACCGCATGCCGATCCCGACAATAGAGACCTTGGCCACGTCGGTATCCTTGTCCAGCTCGCGATAGTTGAATTCGCCGCGCGCCTTGGCATCCTCCAGCGCTTTTTCGGCGCGGGGCACATCGGCAACCGGGCAGGAAAAGGTCATGTCGGTACGGCCATCTTCGGATATGTTCTGCACAATCATATCGACAATCACCCCCGCATCGGCCAGCGGGGTAAAGATGGCAGCAGCAATGCCGGGCCGGTCGGCCACCGAAATCAGGGTCATTTTGGCCTCGTCGCGTGAACAGGCAACACCGGTAACTACGTTGGATTCCATGATTTCCTCCTCGGCACAAACCAGCGTGCCCGGTTCGTCGTTAAAACTGCTAAGCACCTGAAGGCGCACACGATTGCGCATTGCCAGTTCGACCGAGCGGGTTTGCAGCACTTTTGCGCCCAGCGAGGCCAGTTCAAGCATTTCCTCGAACGCGATGCGTTCCAGTTTGCGGGCCTTGGCGGTGATGCGCGGGTCGGTGGTATAGATGCCGTCCACATCGGTATAGATATCGCACCGCTCGGCGTTCAAGGCAGCGGCAAAGGCCACGGCGGTTGTGTCAGAGCCGCCGCGCCCCAGCGTGGTAACCCGCCCGTCCGGCGCAACACCCTGAAAACCGGCGATGACCGCGACCTCCATATCTTCGGCAAACTTAGCGTCCAGATTGTCGGACGGGATGCTTTCGATCCGGGCCGCGCCATGGTCATCGGTGGTGTTGACCGGCACCTGCCAGCCCTGCCAACTGCGCGCCTGAATGCCCATTTCCTGCAAGACAACCGCCAGCAACCCCGAAGTCACCAGTTCGCCCGAGGCCACCACCGCATCGTATTCGCGGGCATCAAAGAAACCGGGGGTCTTGGCATCGGCCCCCATCGAGGCCTGATCGACCAGCCCCACCAGCCGGTTGGTTTCGCCCGACATGGCCGACACCACCACGATCACCTGATAGCCGCGGTCCACCTCGCGCTTGATCTTGACCGCCGCAGCGCGGATACGTTCGAGATCAGCCACCGAAGTGCCGCCAAATTTCATCACCAATCGAGGCATAGGCCTGTTCCTGCTAAAGCGTTCGCCTTTCTATATCGTGGCCTGTCCGGCGCGACAAGGGGAATGCGCGCGGTTGCGGGCGCGGTTCGGGCGTGGCCGGAACGGGGTTAGAGATTGAAAAACGACCTTACTAAACCGGTTTAGTAGTTTAATTCAAACAGACGTATTCCATTGATATTATTACGTTTATATGACTTTCGTTCTGAAATTAATCCGGCAATTCCGCCCTAGTGGAACCGCGCGTTCACCCCCGGGGCCAGTCGCATATCCGCAACAATCCGCTTGGCCGCCGGGCGTGGATCATCGGCCTGCCAGACCGGACGCCCCACCACAATATAATCGGCCCCCTCGGCCATGGCCTGCGCAGGGGTCGCAATGCGCTTCTGGTCTCCGGCCTCGCCGTCAGCCAGCCGCACCCCCGGCGTCACAATCAGTTTACCCCGCGATTCAGGCAAGGCGCGGATCAGGCCGGCCTCGCGCGGCGAGGCAATCACCCCGTCGGCACCGGCCAGAAACGCGGCGCGCGCCCGTTCCACCACCAGTTCATGCACCTTGCCCGGCCGGATCAGCGCCGCATCCAGGTCGCTGCGCTCCAGCGAGGTCAGGATGGTGACTGCCAGTATTTTCGTCACGCTGTCACCGCGCCCTGCCACCGCAGCGCGCACCACGTTGGGATCCCCGTGCACGGTCAGGAAATCCAGATCGAACTGCGCCAGCCCGCGCGTCGCCTTTTCCACCGTCGCACCGATATCGAACAGCTTCATATCCAGAAACACCCGCTTGCCCATTTCCTTTAGCTCCATCGCCAGCGCCAGACCGCCGCCGGTCAGCATGCCCAGACCGATCTTGTAAAAGGACACCTGATCGGCAAGCTTCGAAACCAGTTCCAGCCCTTCCAGCGCATTTGGCACATCAAGGGCAACGATCAGGCGGTCATCGGATTGGGTCATTCTGGCCTCGGAAATTTGTCAATTCGGACTTGCAAGGGTCTTGTTCGTTTCCCATCTAGGAGTCAAGGGGTCATGCCAATACGGGTGACCCGAAACAAGGCCGGGTCAGGCACGCCGCAAGGGTGCTGACAAACCGGATGCTTATAAGGAGAACGCTATGAATTTCGAGAAATTCACCGAAAGATCGCGCGGGTTTGTGCAGGCTGCCCAAACCATTGCGCAACGCGAAAACCACCAACGGTTTATGCCCGAACACCTGCTCAAGGCGCTGCTCGACGATGAACAGGGCTTGGCTGCCAACCTGATTCAGGCCGCCGGAGGCGACGCCCGCCAAGCCAAAATCGGCGTGGACGGGGCCATCAACAAACTGCCGGTTATTCAGGGTTCCGACCAGTTGTATCTGGACGGGCAAACCAACAAGGTACTGGCCGAGGCCGAAAAACTGGCCGAAAAGGCCGGTGACAGCTTTGTGCCGGTCGAACGGCTGCTGACCGCGCTGGCCATCGTGAAATCCGAGGCGCAAAAAGTGCTGAAAGAAGCCAATGTCACGCCGCAGGGCCTGAACGAGGCCATCAACGACGTGCGCAAAGGCCGCACCGCCGACAGCGCCAGCGCCGAAGACAGCTATGACGCACTGAAAAAATACGCCCGCGACCTGACCGAGGCGGCCCGCGAGGGTAAGATCGACCCGATCATCGGCCGGGACGAGGAAATCCGCCGCACCATGCAGGTACTGTCCCGCCGCACCAAGAACAACCCGGTGCTGATCGGTGATCCCGGCGTCGGGAAAACCGCGATTGCCGAAGGGTTGGCACTTCGTATCGTCAACGGCGATGTGCCCGATTCGATTGCCAACAAGAAACTGATGGCGCTGGACATGGGCGCGCTGATTGCCGGCGCGAAATATCGGGGTGAGTTCGAAGAACGGCTCAAAGCGGTGCTGAACGAAGTGACCGACGCGGCCGGTGAAATCATCCTGTTCATCGACGAAATGCACACGCTGGTCGGCGCGGGCAAATCCGATGGCGCGATGGATGCCTCAAACCTGCTCAAACCTGCCTTGGCGCGCGGTGAACTGCACTGCGTCGGGGCGACCACGCTGGACGAATACCGCAAACATGTGGAAAAAGACCCCGCCCTTGCGCGGCGGTTCCAGCCGGTGCTGGTCGAGGAACCCACCGTCGAGGATACCATTTCGATCCTGCGCGGCATCAAGGAAAAATACGAATTGCACCACGGCGTGCGGATTACCGACTCGGCCCTGGTGGCCGCTGCCACCCTGTCGGATCGCTATATCACCGACCGGTTTTTGCCCGACAAGGCGATTGACCTGATGGACGAGGCCGCCTCGCGCCTGCGCATGCAGGTCGACAGCAAACCCGAGGAGCTGGACGCCATCGACCGCGAATTGCTGCAAAAACAGATCGAGGCCGAGGCGCTGAAAAAGGAAAAAGACGCCGCCTCCAAAGACCGGCTGGCCAAGCTGGAAATCGAGCTTGCCGACCTGCAGGAGCAATCCTCGCAGATGACCGCCCGCTGGCAGGCCGAACGCGAGAAACTGGCCGGTGCGCGCGATATCAAGGAAGCGCTGGATCAGGCACGCGCGCGGCTGGATCAGGCCAAACGCGAGGGGGATCTCGGTAAAGCGGGTGAACTGTCTTACGGCATCATTCCCAAGCTCGAACAGCAACTGGCCGAGGCCGAAGCCGCCGAAACCAACGGCGATATGATGGTGGACGAGGCCGTGACCCCCGAACAGGTCGCCCATGTGGTCGAACGCTGGACCGGCATTCCGATGGATAAAATGCTGGAAGGCGAGCGCTCCAAGCTGCTGAAAATGGAAGACGAGATCGGCAAGCGGGTGATCGGGCAGCTAGAGGCCGTAACAGCGGTGGCCAATGCGGTGCGCCGGGCGCGCTCGGGCCTGAACGACCCGAACCGGCCTTTGGGCAGTTTCCTGTTTCTGGGGCCAACCGGTGTGGGTAAAACCGAGCTGACCAAAGCGCTGGCCGAATACCTGTTTGACGATGATCAGGCCATGACCCGCGTGGACATGTCCGAATTCATGGAAAAACACTCGGTTGCACGGCTGATCGGGGCACCTCCGGGCTATGTCGGTTATGACGAAGGCGGCGTGCTAACCGAGGCGGTGCGACGCAAGCCCTATCAGGTGATCCTGTTCGACGAGGTCGAAAAGGCGCATCCGGATGTGTTCAACGTGCTGCTGCAGGTGCTCGATGACGGGCGGCTGACCGACGGGCAGGGGCGCGTGGTCGATTTCAAAAACACGCTGATTATCCTGACCAGCAACCTTGGCTCGCAATCGCTCAGCACCCTTCCCGAAGGCGCCGATGTGAAAGCCGCCAAAGAGCAGGTCATGGAAGCGGTACGCGGGCATTTCCGCCCCGAGTTCCTGAACCGGCTTGACGAAATCGTGGTCTTTGACCGGTTGAGCCGTGCGGATATGGATGCGATCGTGGATATCCAGCTTGATATCCTGCAACGCCGTCTGGCTTCGCGCAAGATCACGCTGGAGGTGGACGATGCCGCGCGCAAATGGCTGGCCGATCAGGGCTATGATCCGGTATATGGTGCCCGCCCGCTGAAACGGGTGATGCAACGCAGCCTGCAAAACGAGTTGGCCGAACTGCTGTTGTCGGGCGAAGTACTGGATGGCACAACCATCCCGATCAGCGCCGACGAAACCGGCCTGCTGGTCGGAAAATCACCGGCCACGACCCACTAACCGGGGCACTCCCGCACTCCACCCCCCGCTTGCTTGCGCAAGCGGGGGGTTCCGTTTGGGCCGGGCCGCCCTGCGGGCGGTAGGGGGGCGTTCCGCCCCCTCGCGACATGCGTCGCTCCCCCCTGAGAGTATTTATGAAAATTGGAAGTCTCATATTCTTCTTTTCACAAATCCCCCGGGGGTGAATGGCGCTTGCGCCAGAGGGGGCTGGCCCCCTGCTTGTGCCCCGCACAAGCTCTGCCGATAAGGGGGGCCGCTTGCGGCTCCCCGCAGAGGCAGACGGCCCGGCTCAACTGCTGGAGGTTCATTGCGCAAGCAATGATGCCGACAGCAGGCGGGAGCGGGTCAGGGTTGAAGAATTTAGGGATTCATATTGAGCGGTTGCCAAGCTATACCTCAGCCTATGGAATTTGGCATTTGTATTTCTGGCAAGGCATTAAGCAGCGGTGGGCCTGTGGGGGTACGATGCTTTCATCGGGTTGCTCGGGCATTGAGGAGTCATTGATGATCGGCTGGCTGCTTAAAACCCTGTTGCGCTGGAGCATACGGTTGGCCATTCTGCTCTGGCCGATAACACTGGTTATTGGTGCGATTCTTTATCTCAGGTATCTGGCCTGACCAGTTCTTTAGCCATAGAGATATCCGTGACCTCGAACCCCAGTTTCCGATATAGATCGAACGCCCGGGTATTGTGCCCAAACACATGTAGCCCGACCCGCTCCGCCCCAAGCTGCACTGCCAATTGTTCAGCCTTGGCCAATGCCGCCCGGCCATACCCGCAGTTCCGGTGATCCGGTTCAACCTCTATATCATAGATAAACAGCGTCGTTTTACCCCAGTTGCTTAGCAGCACAACCCACAGAATTCCGACTTTTCCACATTCAGGCACATGGATCGAAAACAGATAGTTGTCCGGCGTATCCAACCCGTCGGGCAAAGATTCTGCCATGGAATCACTCGACAATATCAAGGCTTGCTCCCGGGAAATACCAAGCGATTGCATTTTGTCCCTGGCATATTCCTCTATCGCGTAGTCACGATACTGGTCGAATTCCGTTTGGGTCATGGGGCGCAGGGTCATCATGTTTCCAGTTATTTTGCCGACAGGCAAGGTTTCCCTGTCAACCTGTGTTGTAATATGGTTGATCAACAAAACACAACCACGGGGCAATCATGCAGACCATCACTATTGAACGACTTGGCCAGCAAGGCGACGGGATTAGCGGCGAGGGGGTGCTTGTTCCGTTTTCCCTGCCCAAAGAGCAGGTTAGGGGTGTGATTACCGATAACCGCATGGCCGCGCCCGAACGGCTGACAGAGTCAAACCATCGGGTTGAACCGGTCTGCGCCCATTACGCGCAATGCGGCGGGTGCAGCGTACAACATGCCTCGGACGAGTTTTTGGCAGACTGGAAACGCGAAATTGTCGCCCGGGCGCTCGGGGCGCAAGGGCTAACGACTGAGATCCATGCAACCGCAACCACCCCGCCCGCCAGTCGGCGCCGGGCGGTGTTTAGCGGGCGACGCACCAGGAAAACTACGGTGGTCGGGTTTCACCAGCGCGGCTCTCAGCAGTCGTTCAACCTGACCGAATGCCCGCTGATCCTGCCGGAGTTGGTGTTGGCCTTGCCCGCCTGTCATGTGCTGGTAGGTGCGGGTGCATCGCGCAAGGGCGAGATCAGACTTTCGGTTACGCATAGCGCGGCTGGCCCCGATATCGCTGTAACGCAGGCCAAACCGCTCGACGGGCCGCTGCGGCAGGTGCTGGCCGGGCTGGTGGCACAACATGGTATTGCCCGGCTGGACTGGAACCACGAGCCGGTCGCGACCCGCCAACCACCAGTCCAGCATTTCGGCGATGTAGAGGTTGGAATGCCCGCGGGGGCGTTTATGCAGGCAACTGCTTTTGGCGAGGCAACCCTGGTTGACGCCATGCAGAAAGCGGTCGGCGGGGCTAAAAGGGTCGTTGACCTGTTTAGCGGCTGCGGGACGTTTACGCTGCCACTGGCCCGAAAGGCCGAAATGCACGCGGTCGAAGGAGAGGCGGCAATGCTGGCGGCGCTCGACAAATGCTGGCGCTTTGCCAAAGGGCTAAAACCGGTCAGCACCGAGACCCGGGACCTGTTCGCCCGGCCGTTGGTCCCGCTGGAGCTTAACCGCTTTGACGCGGTGGTTATCGACCCGCCACGCGCCGGAGCCAAAGCACAGGTTGAAGAGCTGGTGGCTGCAACCGTGCCGGTGATTGGTGCGGTCTCGTGCAATCCGGTGACCTTTGCGCGGGATGCGCGCATTCTGGTTGATGGCGGGTTCCGGCTGGACTGGGTGCAACCGGTTGACCAGTTCCGCTGGTCGGGCCATGTGGAACTGGCGGCCCGGTTCAGCCGCTAAACGACCGGGCGCTCCCGCACTCCAGCCGCGTTTGCTTACGCAAACACGACTTCCGTTTGGGCCGGGCCGCCCTGCGGGCGGTAGGGGGGCGTTCCGCCCCCTCGCGACATGCGTCGCTCCCCCCTGAGAGTTTTTTGGAAGAATGAAGACGAAGGACAAGCATTAGCCCCGTTCCCCTGGCCACAAGCACAAAGGGTTCAACGCGGCGCGGGTGCTGCGGGGCCGTTTGCATGACGCCAGACGCGCCGCGCCCTTGTTATTTGCTGATCCGCACCGCCGTCGGGAACGGGATATCGATGCTTTGCCGGTCAAACTCTTCTTTGATCTCGCGCAGCAGGTCGCATTTCATCGCAAAGTAATCCGAGGCCATCACCCAGACCCGCACCGAAAAATCGACCGAGCTATCGCCCAGATTGGTAACCTTCACAAACGGTTCGGGATCCGTCAGCCGCCGCTTTTCGGCATTGATCACCTTGAGCAGCGCGGCTTCGGCTTTTTTCAGGTCGGTGTCATAGGACACGCCGATCACCAGATCACAGCGGCGTTTGTCGTAATAGGAATAGTTGGTAATGCTCGACGCCCAGATATCGCCGTTGGGAATGGTGATCTGGATATTGTCTACCGTAGCGATCTCGGTGGTGAACAGCGTAATCGCCTTGACGGTACCCGAATGCCCGCCCACATCGACAAAATCGCCAATTTTGAACGGCCGGAAGCCCAACAGCATCACCCCGGCGGCCAGATTGGACAGCGTACCCTGCAAAGCCAACCCGATTGCCAGCCCCGCCGCCCCCAGCAGCGCCACCAGCGAGGTTGTCTGGATGCCGAACCGCGACAGGATAAAGGTCAGCGCAATCGCCAGAATGGCATAGCGCGCAAGGCTCGCCAGAAACAGGAACAAGGTGTCGTCCAGTTCCTCGTACTTGAACCCGATCTTGATAATCTGCTTTTTGGCAAACTTGGACGCCCAAAGCGCCCCGATCAGGATCGCAATCGCCAGCGCGACATTGATCGCCATTTCCACATACCATTCCATGACTTATCCTATCTTTCCCTGATTTTCGCCCACCTGCCCGCGATGCAGCAACAGGTGGTCCAGTATAACACATGCCATCATCGCCTCGCCCACTGGCACGGCGCGAATACCCACGCAGGGGTCGTGGCGGCCCTTGGTTACCAGATCGATTTCGCGCCCGTCTTTGGTAATGGTCTTGCGCGGCGTCAGGATCGACGAGGTCGGCTTTACCGCGAACCGGCAAACGATATCCTGTCCGGTGCTGATCCCGCCCAGAATGCCGCCAGCGTGGTTGGACATAAATTCCGGCCCGTCCGGCCCCATGCGAATCTCGTCGGCGTTATCGACACCGGTCAGGGTTGCCGCCTCCATTCCGGCGCCGACCTCTACCGCTTTGACCGCGTTGATCGACATCATGGCGCTGGCAATATCGGTGTCGAGCTTGCCATAAACCGGTGCGCCTAGCCCTGCGGGCACCCCGCGCGCCACCACCTCGACCACCGCCCCGACCGAGTTGTGATCCTTGCGTAAACCGTCCAGATATCCGGCCCATTCGCCGGCCGCCACCGCATCGGGCACCCAGAACGGATTGCGGTCAATCTCGTCCCAGTCAAACCGGCTGCGATCAATCTTGCGCGCGCCCATCTGGACCATATAGGCGCGGATTTCCACGCCTGCCACCAGCTCGGCGATGCAGGCGCGCGCCAGACCGCCGGCAGCCACACGGGCTGCGGTTTCGCGCGCGCTTGATCGACCGCCGCCGCGATAGTCGCGATTGCCGTATTTCATAAAATAGGTGTAATCCGCGTGGCCGGGGCGAAAGCTGGTGGCGATTTCGCCGTAATCTTTGGAGCGCTGGTCGGTGTTGTTGATCATCAACTGCACCGGCGTGCCGGTGGTTTTACCCTCGAACACGCCCGACAGGATTTGCACCGCATCGGGTTCCTGACGCTGGGTGGTAAACTTGTTCTGGCCCGGTTTGCGCTTGTCCAGCCACTGTTGCAGCATACCCGCATCCACCGGCACATTGGGCGGGCAGCCATCCACCGTCGCGCCCAGCGCCGGCCCGTGGCTCTCGCCCCATGTGGTGACCCGAAACAAATGGCCAAAGCTGTTCATCGACATGGCATTCCCCCTTTGCCCTGTCTTACCCCAAGGCCCGCGTACACAAAACCCCTATTTGATCGCCTTTGGCCTGATCGAGGGTCCGGTATCGGGGCGCGGGTTGGCATTGCGCAGCACCGGCGACTTGGCCGAGTTGTTTTTCAGCGTTTCGCGCCAGACCACAAACAGCCCCGAGCCGATGATAACCGCCGCCCCCACGGCCACCCAGCCATCGGGGAATTCGTCAAAGAACAGCACGCCAAACAGCGTTGCCCACAGGATTTGCGTGTATTGCACCGGCGCGACCAGCGCCACCGAGGGCGCAACGCGATAGGCCCCGATAATCGACACCTGCGCCCCCACGGCCAGCAATCCGATCAGGGCCATGGCACCCAGATGCGGCAGGGAAAGGGGCACATAGACCAGCGGCATCAGCGCGCCCATCACCAGAATAGAGGAAATCATCGGGATCAGGATCAGCACCGCCGAGCGTTCCTCCGAGCCGATCTTGCGAATGATAATACTGCTTAGCGCGCTGGCAAAGGACGCATATAGCGCGGTGACATGGCCAAGGGTCAGGGTCTCGGCCCCCGGGCGCAGCACCACCATGACCCCGATCAGCCCGACGACCACCGCCACCCAGCGCGCTATGCCGACGGTCTCTTTCAGAATTGGCACCGACAGGGCGGTGATCAGCAGCGGGGTGATGAACAAAAGCGCATAAACCTCGGTCATCGGCAAGACGGTAAAGGCGTAAAACGCGCTCGACATGCCGGTCAGCGACAGCAGGGTGCGGATGGCGATCAGCCACGGGTGGCGCGGGCGATAGTTTTCCAGGCTGCGATCTGACATCATCATCACGGTCAGCGGGATAAAGGCAAAAAGCGAGGCAAACAGGATGATCTGGAAAACCGAGACCGACCCGCCGATCGATTTGATGATTCCGTCATGCCCCGAGAAAAAGCCAAAGGCCAGAATCGACAGGATATACCCCTGTGTGGTGGGTGAAAATCGCATATGCGTGTCTTTCGAAAATGTCAGGGGCCACGGGCACCCTATCACAGGATTGCCCGCTTGCAATCCCCCGTTTGGCCGCTATGCTCTGCCCTACCTCGGGGGGGCCACTGGCCTGAGACGCATGCGCGGACCCGTTGAACCTGAACCGGATCATGCCGGCGTAGGGAAGGTGACATCGGGTTTCCCATCATCTGACTTGCGTCGCAGAAACATGAGGAACCAAGATGAAAAAACTCCTGATTGCTGCGGCCCTTTGCACCCCTTTGGGGGCGTTGGCCCAAACTCCGCCCGAACTGGTGGTCTATACCTATGACAGCTTTGTTGCCGACTGGGGGCCGGGGCCGCAGATCAAGGCCGCGTTCGAGCAAACCTGCGATTGCACCCTGACATTCGTTTCCGCCGGAGACGGGGCGGCGCTGCTGGCGCGCCTGCGGCTGGAAGGCGGGCACAGCGATGCCGACGTATTGCTGGGCCTTGATTCCACCCTTGCATTCAGCGCGCGCGAATCGGGCCTGTTCGCCCCGCATACGGGCTTTGCGCCGGGCACGGTGCCGCCTTTTCCCTGGGATGACGACACGTTTTTACCCTATGACTGGGGCTATTTCGCCTTTGTCTATGACAAAACCCGCCTTGAAACCCCGCCGCACAGCTTTGAGGAACTGGCTGCCTCGGACCTGAAAATCATCATTCAGGATCCGCGTTCCTCCTCGCCCGGTCTGGGGCTGCTGATGTGGATCAAGGCGGCCTATAGCCGCTCCGATCAGGTGTGGGAATCGCTGGCCCCGCATATCGTTACCGTCACCAAAAGCTGGTCCGAATCCTATGGCATGTTTCTGGAGGGAGAGGCCGATATGGTGCTGTCCTATTCGACCTCGCCAGCCTATCACCGCATTGCCGAGGGCGACGACACCAAGGCCGCCGCCCTGTTCGACGAAGGACACATGATGCAGATAGAGGTCGGCGCAATACTGGCCGGTTCCGACCAGCCCGAGTTGGCAGCGCAATTTCTGAGTTTTATGACCGGCGAAGCCGCGCAAACCATCCTGCCCACCACCAACTGGATGTATCCGGTGCGCGACGTGCCGCTACCCGAGGGCTTTGATGACGGGCAGTTCGATAATGTAACGCAGTTGATGGTCGATGGTACGGTCCCCGACCTGCCTGCGCAGGCGGTGGCCGAGTGGCTCTTGGTGTTAAGCCGGTGAAAACCCTGACCGGCAGCATTGCGTTTCTGGCCATTGCCTTTCTGGTAATGGCTCCGGTTGCGGTGCTGCTGGCGCGGGTCGAGAACAGCGCGGGCATTGGTCCGGCGGGCTGGGCTGCGGTGCGCTTTACCGTGATGCAGGCGGGGCTGTCGGCGCTGATCAGCATTGCGCTGGCGGTGCCGGTGGCGCGGGCGCTGGCGCGGCGGCAGTTTCGCGGGCGTGCCCTGATGCTGTCGCTGATCGGAGCGCCGTTTATCCTGCCCGCGCTGGTGGCGGTGTTCGGCCTGCTGGCCATTTGGGGGCGCAGCGGCGTGGTCAGTCAGGCGCTGGCATGGCTTGGCCTGCCGGTGCTGGATATCTACGGGTTGCCGGGGGTGCTGCTGGCGCATGTGTTCTTCAACCTGCCGCTTGCCACGCGTCTGTTGCTGCAAGGCTGGAGCGCGGTTCCGGCCGAGCAGTTCCGCCTGCTTGCCCAGTTGGGCGCGACGCCGCGCGACACCTTTCACCTGATAGAGCGGCCAATCCTGCGCGCCACCCTGCCCGGCGCGTTTCTGGTGATTTTCCTGTTTTGCATCGGCAGTTTTGCCGTGGTGCTGGCGCTGGGCGGCGGGCCGGGGGCGACCACGGTTGAACTGGCGATCTATCAGGCGCTGCGCTTTTCCTTTGATCTGCCCGCCGCGGCCATGCTGGCCATGGTGCAACTGGCGCTGGCCCTCGGGGTTACGCTGGTGGCGCTGGTGGTCGCGCGCCCTGCGGGGTTTGGCGCGGGCGCGTTGCGGGTGCAACAGCGCTGGGATGATGCGCCATGGGCGCGGCGGCTGGATGCGGGGCTGCTGGTAACGCTGGCCCTGTTTCTGGGCCTGCCGTTGCTGGCGGTGCTGGGGCGCGGGCTGACCGGAGCATGGCCCGACGGGTTGGCGTGGGCGCTGGGGCGCAGCGTGGCGGTGGCGCTGTCCTCGACCGTGCTGGCGCTGGCACTGGGCCTGTCGCTGGCCTCCCTGATTGATGCGCGGCGCGGTCCGGTTGGCAAGGGGCTGGAGACCCTGACCTATCTTGTACTGGCCGCCTCGCCCTTTGTGATCGGCACCGGCCTGTTCATTATCCTGAACCCCTATATCAGCCCGGCGCGCATGGCGCTGCCGGTTACGGTGCTGGTCAACGCGGCGCTGACCGTCCCGATTGCCCTGCGGGTGTTCCTGCCGGCGCTGGCCCGCACCCGAACCCGCACCGCCCGTCTGGCCGACGGGCTGGGCATAGCAGGCATGGCGCGGTTGCGCTATGTGGTCTGGCCCGAGATGCGCGCAGAGATCGGCTTTTTCGCCGGTCTGGCGGCGGCGCTGTCCATGGGCGATCTGGGGGTGATTACCCTGTTCGCGCCCCCCGATCTGGAAACCCTGCCGCTGTTGATGTCGCGCCTGATGGGCAGCTACCGGATGGAGCAGGCCGCCACGGTCGGGCTGGTGCTGGTGGCGGGCAGTTTTGCCCTGTTCTGGGCGTTTGACAAAGGGGGGGCGCATGGCCGTAACACTCGACAAGCTTGAAATCCGGCAGGGCGCGTTTGCCCTGCGCGGCGATGTCACCTTTGCGCCGGGCCAAAGCACCGCGATCATCGGCCCCTCGGGCGGGGGTAAATCAACCCTGCTGCTGGCACTGGCGGGGTTTATCGCGCCGGTGGCGGGGCGGGTACTGATCAACGGGCAGGACCAGCAAGGCCGCCCGCCGGCCAAGCGGCCCCTGACCATGATCTTTCAGGAAAACAACCTGTTTGCCCATCTGAGCCTGTTCCAGAATGCCGCGCTTGGCTTGTGCCCCGACCTGAAGCTGGATGCCGGTCAGCGCGCGCAGGTCCACGCGGCGCTGGATCGGGTCGGCTTGTCGGGGCGCGCGCAGGACCGGCCGGCGAACCTGTCCGGCGGGCAACGCCAGCGCGTCGCACTGGCTCGCGCCATGCTGCGACCCCGCGCGGTACTGCTGCTGGACGAGCCGTTCTCGGGGCTTGGACCGGCGCTGCGCCATGAAATGCTCGACCTGTTCGAAAAGCTGCGCGCCGAGCAGGGGGCCAGCCTGTTGATGGTCACCCACAACCCCGATGACGCCCGACGCATCGCCAAATCGGTAGCGGTTGTGGCGAATGGCAAGGTGGACCCGCCCCGCGCCACGGCCGAGCTGTTCGCCGACCCGCCCGCCGCCTTGCGCGACTATCTGGGCGATTAGAGTCAGGGCCAACGAAAAAGGGCGGGTCCCTAAGGCCCGCCCTTTGTAATGTGTCATGCTCCGATTACTCGATCGGGTCGCCCTGTTCGGCGGGCCCACCTTTGCCGCCCCATTGCTTGCGCTTTACCCCTGACCACAGTTTTTTGTTGGTCAGGTACAGCATAATCGCAAGGAAGGACAGGAACAGAACCGCAATCATCCCGGCGTTTTTGCGCGCCATCATCTTGGGTTCGGCGGTCCACATCAGGAATGCGGCCATGTCGATTGCTTCGGATTTCAGATCGTTGGGGCTGCCGTCGGAAAAGGTCACATCCTCGCCGTAAAGCGGCGGTGGCATGCTGATCCAGCCGCCCGGAAAGGCGGTATTTTCATACAGAACCGAACCGGCCTGCTCTTTTTCCTCGCCGGTATAGCCGTTCAGGATGGCAACGATGTATTCCGGACCGCCAACGCCGCGGAACAGCGGGTTGAACGCCAGACCGTAAGGCCCGTGGAAGCCAGCGCGTGCCTTGGCCATCAGCGACAGGTCCGGCGCACCGTCATAGGTGCTGCTGTTGAACTTGTCTGATGGAATGGCGGTGCGATAGTCACCGGTTTCGGCATCCACCGCCTCGAACTGGGCGGCATAAGCCTTGACCTGACCGGCCTCCAACTCGGGACCGCCCGGGTCGCCAAGGGTGCGATAGGCCACCAGATTCAGACCGTGGCAGTTGGCACAGACCTCGGAATAAACCTGAAGCCCGCGCTGCAACTGGTGCTTGTCAAAAAGACCGAACGGGCCTTCAAAGCTGAACGCGATATCCTCGACACCATGCTCGCCGCCTTCTTCCGCAAATCCGGCAGAGCCGAGGCTAAGCACCATAAATGCGGAAAGGAGTGTTTTCTTGAACATTTCTTTGTCCTCTCTCTCGTGCTTATTCAGCCGGTTTGGGTGGATAGTGACTGTCAAAATCGGCTTCGATCGTGGCAGGCGGGGTCAGTGGTTTCTCGAACACGCCAAGCAATGGCAGGATAACCAGAAAATACACGAACCAGTAGGTTGCCGCGATCAGCGACCAGACCCCCATTTCATAGCCCAGCATGGTTTCGGTTGGCGGACGCGCCCCGAGCCACATCAGGAACATGAAATCAAAGGCCAGCAGCCAGAAGAAGAACCGGAATGCCGGACGATAGCGACCCGAGCGGGTTTTGCTGGTATCCAGCCACGGCACCAGTGCCATGACAAAGATCGACCCGAACATGGCAATCACACCAAAGAACTTGGCCGTGATAATACCCCCCGAGATAAAGTGGGCGAACTCTACCGCCCAGACATCGGGGGTAAAGGCCCGCAAAATGGCATAGAACGGCAGGTAATACCATTCAGGCACAATATGGGGCGGCGTTTGCAGCGGGTTGGCCATTTTATAGTTGTCCGGCTCGCCAAAGAAGTTGGGCATGAACCCGATAATGGCGGCAAAGATCACCAGAATGACCACAAGCGCGAACAGGTCCTTGATAACGAAATAGGGCCAGAACGGCACCGTGTCTTTCGCGGCCTCTTCCTTGGAACCACGGCGAACTTCTACCCCGGTGGGGTTGCTGTTGCCTGTAGTGTGGAAGGCCCAGATATGCACCGCAACCAGCGCCGCAATCACAAAGGGCAGCAGGTAATGCAGGCTGAAGAAACGGTTCAGCGTGGCGTTATCCACCGACGGCCCGCCCAGCAACCAGGCTTGCAGGCTTTCGCCAATACCCGGAATCGCGCCGAACAGGCCGGTAATCACCGTGGCACCCCAGAACGACATCTGGCCCCAGGGCAACACATAGCCCAGGAAACCGGTTGCCATCATGGCCAGATAGATCAGCATACCGATAATCCATGTGATTTCACGCGGGGCCTTGTAAGACCCGTAGTACAGACCACGGAAAATGTGCAGATATACCGCAATAAAGAACAGCGTTGCGCCGTTGGCGTGGGCATAACGGATGGCCCAGCCGCCGTTGACGTCGCGCATGATATGCTCGACCGAGGCGAAGGCCATGCTGATATGCGGGGTATAGTGCATGGCCAGAATAATGCCGGTCACAATTTGCAGCACCAGACAGAACGCCAGCACAATGCCCCAGATCCACATCCAGTTCAGGTTTTTCGGCGTCGGGATCATGATCGTGTCATAGACCAGACCTACAATCGGCAGACGCTCGTGCAGCCATTTTTCGAAACGTGATTTCGGCTCGTAATGATCGTGTGGGATAGCACCCATGATGTTCTCCCTTACCCTAGTTTGATGACGGTGTCGGACAGGAATGTCGTGACCGGAATATCAAGATTGCGCGGTGCGGGCCCCTTGCGGATGCGCCCGGCAGTATCATAATGCGACCCGTGGCACGGGCAGAACCAGCCGCCAAAATCGCCGGCACCATCGCCAAGCGGGATACAGCCCAGATGGGTACAAACCCCGATCATCACCAGCCATTCACCGGCTTCGTCTATCGTGCGGTTCTCGTCCGAGGCATCGGCCCCGGGCTTGTTCTTGTTCTCGGCAGTCTGGTCGCGCAGGTCGGCAAGCGGCGTGTTGCGGGCAGCCTCGATTTCCTCGTCGGTGCGGCGGCGGATGAATACCGGCTTGCCGCGCCATTTAACCGTAATCTGGGTGCCGCGTTCAACATTGGCAACGTCAACCTCGATCGAGGCAAGCGCCTGAACATCGGCGCTGGCGTTCATCTGGTTGATCAGCGGCCAAACCGCTGCACCTACCGCAACCGCCCCTGTGGCCGCAGTTGCGACGTACAGAAAGTCGCGACGCGATCCTGTGTCATCTGTGTGAGACAATTCTGTGTCCCCCTTTTGTCTGCCCGTAATTCGGGATGGATATAGAATCTGGACCCGCTATTGCAGGCTGTGCCCCGCTCAAATACACATTGACGCGGCGTTGGTCCAGCGGACTTTGCGCCGCAGCCCCTAAAGAAGGATGAAAATGTGCCAGAAAACCTGCGATTATCGGTATTTCAGCCCGATATAGCGCCAAATCTTGGCACAATGATTCGATTATGTGCCTGTCTGGATGTGCCCATTGACGTGATCGAACCCTGCGGGTTTCCGTTTTCGGTGCCCGCGCTGAAACGTGCCGCGATGGATTATGCCGATCTGGCCGACATCACTCGCCATGCATCGTGGGAGCAGTACCGGCATGCCCGCAAAGGCCGGATTGTGCTGCTAACGACCAAGGCGGCGACTCCACTATGGGATTTCGGGTTCCGCCCGGGCGATTCGATCATGGTAGGTCGCGAAAGCGCCGGAGTCCCCGGGCATGTGCAGCGCGTTGCCGGTGCCTCGGTGCTGATCCCGATGCCCGGCGGCGGGCGTTCGTTGAATGTGGCGGTTTCCGCCGGTATGGCACTGGGCGAGGCGGTCAGGCAGTTACGCCGCCCCTAGCACAATCAACGCCCCCCAACACACCAGCACCACCCCCGAACCAAGGTCGAGCCAGCGGGTCAGCCCCCGCCCAAGGCGCGCCTTGACCAGATGCACCCCTTGTACCAGCACCAGCCACCACAAAAGCGACCCGATAAATACGCCGACAACCAGCACAAAAGGCGCGGCGCGGGTGCCGGCCCCGCTGCCCAGTCCGGCGATAAACCCGATAAAGGCCAGAATAGTCATCGGGTTGCTTAGCGTCAGCAGATAGGTGGTCAGCCATGTGCGAAACAGGCCCGTCCGCGCTCCGATGACCTGTCGGTCCGCGCCGCCTGCAAAAAACCGCCACAGGCCGAGCAGTCCAAGCACCATGATCAGCATTCCGCCGCCCAGCCGCAGGGTTTGCGCGTGGCTCAGCACGCCGCTCAGGCTCAGGCCCAGCGCCACCAGAACCCCGTAGCTGGCATCGGCACTGGCGGCTCCGATGCCGGTTGCCAACCCGGCCGGACGCCCGTCGCGCAGGGTGCGTGAAATGCACAGAACCCCGATCGGCCCGACCGGCATGGCCACGGCAATGCCCATGGCGATTCCACTGGCAAGAATGCCGGTCAAACCGGCGACCCGAAGCCGATTTCGGTGGTCTCTTTGGCGCTGTCCAGCACGATCAGCGATTCGGTCCGGATAACACCGTCCTGCGGCTTGACCACGGTTTGCAAAAATACCTGCAAGGCGGCGGTGTCGGCAACCCGCAGCTTGGCAAGATAGGAATGCGCGCCGCTGATGTGGTGCAACTCCTGCACCTCGGGGCGCGCAGTCAGGGCGGCGCAGGCGGCTTGCTCGCCCGAATAGGCCATGTCGATCAGCAAAAAGGCGCATAACCCCGCCCCTACCGCGGCGGGGTTGATCACGGCGCGCCACGCGGTGATCTCTGCGCTCGCGGCCATTTTGCGCACCCGCTCGCTGGCCGTGGAAACCGAAATTCCCGCCGCGTCCGCCAATTCGGCGCTGGAGCAACGGCTGTCCACCTGAAGCATTCCGGCAATAATACGATCTATCTTGTCCATATCCGGCATTTTGCCGGATTATTGATGGTACTTCAAGCATAATGCTGTTATCTGACAGCAACAATGCGCCCTACCACCACGAAACCGGCCGGGTTGCATAGCTGATATAGAGCGGGTGCTTGGGGTGCCCGGCTTTGGTCAGGCCAAGGTGCTTGGGGCGGGTGCCGGCATCGCGCAGCAGGGTTTCGACGGCGGTGCCACGGTTCAGATGCTCGCCATGAGTGCCCCACGCAGCGACGATCTCATCGGCCCAATCCACCCCTTGCAGAATTGCCGCGTCATTTTCCGGCCCGACCGGATCGGGTTGCGCGCGCATATCGCGCGGGTCGGTGGCGCGATAGGCAAAGATATTGCAAACCCGAAATGCGCCAAAACCAAGGGCGCGGGCGCGACGTTCGCAGCGCTCTACCGTCGGGTCGTTCTGCACTTCGGTCGCGGTGCTGGGGTTGAGCATGACAAACAACACCTTGCGCCCGTCCGGCTCCCACTCGCGGGTCAGGGCATAGCGATAGCGCTCGCAATCCGAATAGGTTGCGGTCGAGGGCGCGTCGCCTTTCTGGTGGGTGCGTGTAATCATGCGGGTCAGTTTTACAGGCCGGAGGCGGGGGGTAAAGCCGTTTTTGCAACTGACCCTACTAAACCGGTTTAGTAGGGTCAGTTAGAAACAATTTTTCACCTTTATTTCCAATGCATTACATAGATTTCAAGGTTTTGAAAAACCAGCCTAAGCCATGGATTTCCGGATCGATTCCAGCTTTTGCTTTTGCGTGCCGCCCTTGTCAAAATTATCCGGCGACAGCCAGGTTTCCAGCGCGGCTTTTATCACCGGCCATTCCGCATCGATCACCGAGTACCACGCGGTATCACGATTGCGGCCCTTGTAAACCAGCGCCTGCCGAAACAGCCCCTCATAGGTAAAACCCAGTCGGGCAGCGGCCTTGCGGGACGGCGCATTCAGCGCATCGCATTTCCATTCGAACCGGCGATAGCCCAGCTCGTCAAAGGCGCGCGCCATCATCAGATAGACCGCCTCGGTCGCGGCGGGGCGTCTTTGCAACAGCGGCGAAAAATGGATATTGCCTGCTTCAATAACCCCCTCAGCCGGTTTAATCCGCATGAACGAAGCCAGCCCGACCGCGCGACCATCCACGGTAATGCTGTGAAAGAACGGATCATCGCCCGCGCAGGATTCCCGCATCCAGTCGCGCAGCTCTGCCTCGGTTTCAAACGGGTCGGTGGAAAGATAGGTGTAATTCGCACCGGTTTTGTCCAGACTGAACGCGGCGAAAAGGTCGGGTGCGTGGCGGTTGATATCCAGCGGCTCCACACAGCAATAGCGCCCCTGCATGGCGCGATTGGGCAGCGGGCGGGCCGGTTTCCAGGCCACGGATTCGCCGACGGGTTGGCCAAGGCTGTTCAGGTGTTGCGACATGGGTCACTCCGGCAAGACAAAAACCCGATTAGGGTGCAATTCTCCGGCTTTGTAAACCCCGATCGCCACCGGCACCCCGTTATACGAGGCCCAGGCCTCTTCGCCATATTCCACATCCGAGGCCATCACCATGCCCGGGTTGCCGTTGCGCAACCGCGCCGCGCCCTCGGCCGTGCAGGGCAGTTCGGGCAGTTCGGCCAGCCCTTCTTCCAGCGGCAGCAAATAGGCGTCGAGCGCACGGTCCTTGGCCATCCGGTCCAGCGTTTCGAATGAAATACCGTCCTTGGCCTCGAACGGTCCGGCCCAGACGCGGCGCAACTGCACCACATGGCCATAGCAGCCCAGCGCCTGCCCCAGATCGCGCGCCACCGACCGCACATAGCCGCCCTTGCCGCAGATCATCTCCAACACCGCGTGGTCCGCATCGGGCATTTCCACCAGTTCGAGCGATTCGACGAACAGCGGTCGCGCCGCCAGTTCCATTTCCTCACCATCGCGGGCACGTTTATAGGCGCGCTCGCCATCGACCTTGACGGCCGAGAATTGCGGCGGCACCTGCATGATATCGCCCACGAAAGCGGGCAAAGCGGCGCGAAGTTCGTCGGCGCCCGGGCGCGCATCGCTGGTGGCAATCACCTGCCCCTCGGCGTCGTCGGTATTGGTCGCCTGCCCCAACCGCACGGTAAACCGGTACGCCTTGAGCGCATCGGTCACATAGGGCACCGTCTTGGTCGCCTCACCAAAAGCAATTGCCAGCACACCGGTTGCATCCGGATCCAGCGTCCCCGCATGACCGGCCTTTTGCGCGTCAAACGCCCATTTAGCCTTGTTCACCACCGCCGAAGAGGTCACCCCCAGCGGTTTATCCACGATCAGCCAGCCCGAAACCGGCCGGCCCTTTTTCCGTCTTGCCATTATACCCTACACTTCCGGCGGTTTGCCGGTTTTATCCCATATGGTTTTGACCTGCTCATACAGGTCAAAATCTTCCGGATAAAGCGCCTTTATGCCGGATTCGATCTCGGGGGTGATGATTTCTGCCACCGAAAACGGTTTATGGGTGCGGTTGCGCTGACGCACCGCCTGCATGGCCGCTTCCAGACCGGGAATCCGGTTATCGGCAATTTGCAGCAATTGCGCATCCAGGTTTTCCAGCAGCAGCGGGGTCATGCCGAATTGCATGGCGCGATGGGCAATAACGGCTTGCGGGCGCCAGTGCGGGTTCACCTCGGCCAGGGGTTGGGTACGAAACTTGGTGCGCAAATAGCCCAGAAACGCCAGACAATTCTGCCGGTGCTGTTCCAGCGAGATATCGGGGCTGTTGTCAAAGCCGCGATTTCTGGCCAGCGTCCGTGCTATCCAGTCAAAGCTTTGCGGGCCGGTGCCATAGGCCTTGTCGAAATAAAGCGAGAAAAACCGCCCCACCGGATCGCGCAGCACAAAAAAACTGACGGCGGCGCGCAACTCTTCGGGGGTTTTGTCCTGATAGGCATTGTTATGGCCCGCGTGGATTTTGAGCGGCTTGTCAAAAAGCCGCCCCTTGTCCAGCAGGTAAAACAGGTTTTTCAGATAGGTACATCCGGCCTTGAGGTTGACCAGAAAATAGAACGGCAGGTCGCCCGCCGAGATCACCCGGATCGCACCGGGTTTGACCGGATTGCGGCGCAACTCCCACCGGTTGGCAACCTGAATATAGGTTTTCATGTCCTGCCGGTAAAAGTTCTTGATCTTCAGGTCCAGCGCATCGTCCAGAATGTCGCTCTGGGCGACCTCGCGGGTGCTTTTGTTGACCGGCTTGATCGCCGCCATATCGGCGGCAATGTCGGGCACGATATCGCCAAGCAACATGGGCAATTGCCATGACAACCCGTCCAGCGTCAGCAATTCCAGCTCCAGCGGTGCAAACCGGTTCAGGCGTTTTGACTGGGGTTTCCAGTGCGGATTGGCGGCGAAACGGGTTTGCCCTTTCAGGTTCTTGTCGAACCATTCGATCAGAATATTGCAGTTGCGCCGATGCCCCGCCGCATCCAGCCCGCGGGTCAGATCAAGGCCGTATTCTTCTTCCAACTCGCGTTGCGCAACCGGAAAGCTGTTGGGCCCGTGGCCGTAAATCTTGTCAAAATAGACCGAAAAAAACCGGTCAACCGGGTGGCGGATGATGGCAAAGGCATGCGGGCTGTTCTTAACCGTCTCGCCCATGCCCGACCCCGCCTTGGGAAAATCGTCGCGCATCCGGTGAATGGATTCTGAATCGCGGTATTTTTCGCCGTGGTCCAGATAGTAAAGCAGGTTAAGCATGAAGGTGCTGCCGCATTTGGTAATCGGCAGATAGTAAAAATCAGCCTTTTCGGGCTTGAGCAGCAGCTTGGCCAGATCATCCGTTGCCGGGGGCTGGGCCATGCTATTCCTCCGAAGGGGGGCGGTCCAGATCGCGCCGGACGGCTTCCAGATTCAGCAGACGTTCGGTCTCGTCAATCTGGTCAAAGGTCCGGTCGGGCAGAAACCGCAGTTCGGGCGAGTGTTTCAGGTTTACCAGTCTGGTCACCGCGCGCCTGATTTCGTACTTGTTGCGTGCCAGTATCTTGACCAGCGCTTCGGCATCCTGCCCGCCAAGCGGCAGCACATAGCAGGTCGCGACACGATAATCGGCCGAGGTGCGCACCTCGCCAACCGTGACCGAGATGTGCTCCAGCTCGGGGTCATGAATTTCGCCGCGCATCAGCACGTCGGACAGGGCACGACGAATTGCTTCGCCGACACGCAATTGCCGCTGGGTCGGGCCGCGGCTGCTCTCGAATCTGTTTTTAGCCATGGGTCTAATTGTGCCGAACTGGTGTTGAAGTCAAGCCAAGGCGGGGATAATGCTAGGGGCAAACAGGTAAAGGAAGCACAAAAATGCCGGGAAAAACTGCGATTTCAGTGATGGGTGCCTCGGGGCGCATGGGGCAGATGCTGGTCAGGGCGGTGCAGGAAAGCGAGTTTGCCGAGCTTGTCGGCGTGACCGAGGCCCCCGGCCACGCTTGGGTCGGTCGTGATCTGGGCGAATGTCTGGGCGGGCAGGCCAACGGGATTACCGTATCCGATGACCCGTTAGAGGTCATCGCCCACAGCCACGCGGTGCTGGATTTCACCACCCCCGCCGCCACCATTACCCATGCCGAATTATGCGCGCAGGCCCGTGCCGCCCATGTGATCGGCACCACCGGTTTTGCGCCCGAGCATTACGCGCTGCTTGCTGCCGCCGCGCGTCATGCGCCGATCATCCGCGCGGGGAATTTCAGCCTCGGGGTCAATCTGCTGACCGTGCTGACCCGGCAGGTTGCCGCCGCGCTGGATGCGGATTTCGACATAGAGATCGTGGAAATGCATCACCGCCACAAGGTTGACGCACCTTCGGGCACCGCCCTGATGCTGGGCGAAGCCGCCGCCGAGGGGCGCGGCACCCGTCTTGGCGAGGTGATGGACCCCGCGCGCGAAGGGGTTACCGGCGAACGCCAGCGCGGCCATATCGGCATGGCGGCGCTGCGCGGGGGCGACGTGGTGGGCGAACACGAGGTGATTTTCGCCGGCATGGGCGAACGGATCAGCCTGAAACACATGGCCACCGACCGGATGCTGTTCGCGCGTGGCGCGCTAAAGGCTGCGTTATGGGGCCACCACCGCAAACCCGGAGAGTACTCTATGCTCGACGTGCTGGGAATCTAGGGCGTAGACCTAGCAACTGTCTTTTTAAGTGGTGTTAGAGACCCAAGTCTGGCGCGATTTGCAAAGTGCATTCACGATGGTGACGAGCTTTCTGGCAACGGCTGTGACAGCAACCTTATGGGGTTTTCCGGCGGCG
>JALXER010000052.1 GCA_027069385.1 Paracoccaceae bacterium | reverse complement strand
GCCAAGGGCAGAGGGATGCGCGCGAAAGCTCCGAGATTCGTCTGGCGAAGGCACTAAAGCCGTTATGGTAGTGGGTCTGGTTCAGCGGGGCAATCGGTTAGTCTCCGCGTATGCATAAGAGCGCCGGCACCCTCTCTCATCGATCGGCTGATTCCTCGATCGGTAACAATTTTCGGGGGGGTATGAGTTTCCCTCTAAACTGGATACTCGGCTGTACTCCGGATTGCAGGCTCTGGTGCCTTGCGCGTGCTTGGTTGGGTTGTTGGCGGAATCACGAGGGAATCTACTTCACCATTGTTTACTCACCTTTTACGTTCTGCGCGTATATCTGTTTGGCAAATAAGTATAAGCTAATTCCTAGGCTGCCCGAATGATAGGGGTGGCTAAGGTGTTAATAATAATCCTCAATTGGAGAATGATTTATGATTTTTGTGAGATTGCGATCAATTTTATTGAGATGCGCTGCCATGTCGTTGGTCTTCGTTTCTAGCGGAGCGTTTTCCCAGGTACCGTCAGTGAAAGTGTTGCAGGAAGGGCTGGCGGGTTATTCAGGGAGTCAGGATGCCTGGATAAACAAAGGGAAGAAAGTTAAAAATTTTGGATCGAAGCGGGTACTGAAATATAAGGCGCGCCGTTTCAACCTGTTGGTCGAGTTTCCAATCTTTCATTCGGAAGGCGGACCTGTGCCGGACGGCTCTGACATCCAGTCAGCGACTTTGTCTTTATACAAGAAATCCTCGTCTGGGCAACAAGCATTGAGTGCGACACGTTTGCTGGAAGCATGGGATGAGGAAAGCGTCAACTGGAACCAGCGCGCTGATGGCGCGCCCTGGTCTTCGCCCGGAGCCAAACGGAAAGGCCAGGATATTGCCGCGCAGGCGGACGGCGTCTCCACGGTTGGCGCGGGTCCCCAATGGCTCGACATTGATGTATCGGAAGGTGTCCGGCAGATGAGCCTGGGCAACCTTGAAAACCATGGTTGGCTGATTGGGGGCGCCAATCAAAATAAAAAGGTGGCGAAATTTTTCAGCCGTGAGGCGGCCTCAAGAAAAGCCCAGTTTCGCCCGAAGCTGACGATCACGTACACCCCGCCATCACCGGGAATGCCGAATGATACCGGGTTAACCGCCTGTATCGACGAACAAGGCGCGGAGCAAGATTGCCCGGTTTCCGGGCTGCCCGGCCAGGACGCGGAATACGGCAGGGATGTCACCCATAACGACGACAGCGACGGGCATGCGGGATTCAGTTTTACTAAACTGGATGAAAACGGCGATGCGCTGCCGGCCAACGCGGCGGAATGGTCATGCGTGCGCGACAATGTGACCGGGTTGATCTGGGAGGTGAAAAACCAGACCGGGGGATTGCATTATGCCGGTAATACATACACTTGGTATGGCAGTAACGTCTTTGGTGAATATCAGGATGATTTTGATCAATATGTCAAGGATGGCGGGGAGTGTATCGGAAGTCGGTGCGATACCGAAGGTTTCGTGGAGGCGGTAAACCGTTCCGGGCTGTGTGGCAAGAATGACTGGCGTATGCCAACGAATGCTGAACTCGTCAATCTGATGGATTTCAGCGTTCTATCTTTGCCCATAACCTATTATCGTTCAGGCATAACCCTTGATTCTGACTATTTCCCCAACTCGCTGGAGAGCCGCTACTGGACTAATGCTTACTTAGGGGGACAGTATGCTACTGCTGTGCCATTCTCTAATGGAGAGGGGTGGGATATACACGATGCTTTGCCTGTGCATTTAGTGCGCGGGACGGATGCGGGTCTGTTGGAGTCGCCTCTGACTGTGGATGGCGACGAGGTCACCGATCGACGCACCGGCTTGATCTGGCGGCGCTGCCCACTGGGGTATGAATGGGTCTCTGGCAGCGCGGCTTGCGAGGCAAGCGATGGGAATGAATCATTCATATGGAGTTGGAGCGAAGCCATGGGCCGGGTAGAGGTGTTACGTCAGGAATCTGGAAAGAATTGGCGCGTGGCGAATGTAAAGGAGTTGTATTCGGCGATGACGCCCGCACCTGAGTTTAGGCAGAGTTCGAGTGACCCGAAATTTTATACAAGAGAAATCACTTTTCCGCAGACGGTGCTTCCCAGTGGCGAGAATGCGTCGAGTACGCTGCTGCCAAATGGAACCGTGATAAGATTTCTGAATTGGGGTGGCGGGGATCTCTTCGGGGGTTCTGTTCTCCCTCCAGACAACTATGTTGGGTATTTTGGGGAAGCGCCTCTACTCGTGCGCGAAGCACAGTAGTTTTCCAACGGGACGCCCGCCAGGGGTTCAATTCAGCGCATAACGCGGGAAGGGTGGGTTGGTCGTCATGGAGTGTGGCGACCGCTCACCTTTTTTTACCTGTCGGGGTATTTTCTTCACTATTATTTACTCACCTTTTACGTTCTGCGCGTATATCTGTTTGGCAAATAAGTATAAGCTAATTCCTAGGC
>JALXER010000051.1:3247-8333 GCA_027069385.1 Paracoccaceae bacterium | reverse complement strand
GATTATGACGGGTTGGCCATTCGCTCCAACACCAAGGCAACCGCCGATCTGATCGCCAAAGCCGATAACCTCAAGGTCATTGGCCGCGCCGGTATCGGAGTGGATAACGTGGATATCCCTGCGGCCAGCGCCAAGGGGATTGTGGTGATGAACACGCCGTTTGGCAACTCTATCACCACCGCCGAACACGCCATTGCGATGATGTTTGCCGTGGCACGGCAAATTCCGGCAGCCGACGCCAGCACGCAGGCCGGCAAATGGGAAAAATCGCGCTTTATGGGCACCGAGATTACCGGCAAAACGCTGGGGCTTATCGGCTCGGGCAATATCGGCTCGGTGGTGGCCAGCCGCGCCATCGGCCTGAAAATGAAGGTCGTGGCCTATGATCCGTTCCTGTCTGCCGACAAGGCCAAAAGCCTTGGCGTGACCAAGGTTGACGATCTTGACGAGCTGCTGGGAATGGCCGATTTCATTACCCTGCACCTGCCCAAAACCGACAAGACCGCCAATCTGCTCTCGGCCGAGCGCATCGCCAAAATCAAGCACGGGGCCTATCTGGTCAACTGCGCGCGTGGCGGGCTGGTTGACGAAGACGCCGTGGCCAAGGCGCTGAAATCCGGCGCGCTGAAGGGTGCGGCCTTTGACGTTTACGCCGACGAACCGGCCAAGGATAACGTGCTGTTTGGCCTGCCCAACGTGGTTTGCACCCCGCATCTGGGGGCCTCGACCAGCGAGGCGCAGGAAAACGTGGCCTTGCAGGTGGCGCAGCAAATGTCGGAATATCTGGTGAACGGGGCCATTTCCAACGCCCTGAACGCGCCCAGCGTCACCGCCGAGGAAGCGCCGGTGCTGAAACCGTGGATCGAATTGGCCGAGATGCTCGGAGGGTTTGCCGGTCAGGTTACCGAAAACCCGATTACCGGTATCGAAATCGAGTTCGTCGGCAAAGTCGGTGAGCTGAACCTGAAACCGCTGGTATCGGCCCTGACCGCCTCGATGTTGATTCCGCTGGTGGGCGAAGGCGGCGTGAACATGGTTTCGGCCCCGATCGTGGCGCGTGACCGTGGCATCAAGATCACCGAAATCAAGCGCGACGAGCAAGGCGCGTTCGGCTCTTATATGCGTCTGACCGTCACCACCGAAAGCCAGACGCGCTCGGTTGCGGGGACGATCTATTCGGACGGGCGCCCGCGTTTTATCCAGATCAAGGGGATCAACCTGGAGGCCGAACCGCAACCGTTTATGCTCTATACCACCAATGCCGACCTGCCGGGTTATATCGGGGCGCTGGGCACCACGCTGGGCGCGCTGGGGGTGAATATCGCCACCTTTGCGCTGGGTCGCGTGGTGAAAGACGGCGAAGCGATTGCGCTGGTCGGGGTGGATGCGCCGGTCGATGACGAGACCCTGGCCACCATCGCCAGCCTGCCCCAGGTGAAGCAGGCCAAAGCGCTGGCATTCTAGGGTCAGGATCCTAAAAAACAGGGCTGCGCGGTGACCCCACGCAGCCTTTCCCCTTGTTTCTGGAGCAGCTTTGCGCCATGGTCAAAGAAAAAGGGGGAAAACGATGACTGACACGCCGATTATTGCGCAAAAAGCGCCCTATGCTACCGAAGTGGAAGAAGGCAAAAACTATTTCTGGTGTTCCTGCGGGCAATCAAAAAACCAGCCGTTTTGCGATGGATCGCACAAGGATACCGGGTTTTCGCCGGTGAAGTATACCGCCGAAAAGTCCGGCAAGGTGTTCTTTTGTGGCTGCAAACACACCGCCAACCAGCCGCTATGCGACGGGTCGCACAGCAAGCTTTAGGTCTACGCCCTAGCGCCTGTCGCGGGTTCAGGACCGCATCGTGATCAAACGGCGTGCCAGCAGGATTGCAACAAATATTCCCGCAACAATATAGAATCCCGTTGCTACGCCCAGCGACCGGAAATAAAGCCGCTTTATGCTGGTTTCATGAGCCTTTACGCGGCCTTTGCGAGCGTGGTTGATTCCGGCAATCAGCCACCAGACCGCCATTAGCGATAAAACATGAACGGGGCTGAATTGCCCCAGACCCGAAGCCCTGAAATAAGCATAGAAGTGCTGATCGCAATCACCAGGACAACGATCCATGTTCTGCCCATGGCTTTGTGAACGGAGGTTCCCTTGCGGGAAACGAAAATGACCGGCCCCGGAACAAGGGCGAGCAGCGCAGCAACCACATGCAGTTGAATGACCGGTCCGGCCTGATAAAGCAAGGTAAGGTATATTACCCCCCCTGTCGTCGGTGCCCTCCCGCAGTCCAGCCTTGGGTTTGGCAAGCCAAACCCAAGGCTTCCCTTTGGGCCGGGCCGCCCTGCGGGCGGCAGGGGGGCGTTCCGCCCCCTCGCGACTTGGCGTCGCTCCCCCCTGAAAGGTTTTATGGAAGAATGAAGATGCTTGAGCTTCTTTTAATAAGGACTGACCCAGGCAAAAAGTGATGATGCCTTTTTTGCCGTTTGGCAAGTGCCGTCAGTGCAGGATCGAGGTTCGGGGTGACCAGAATTGCCTGATGCTACAAAAACCGCGGCCACAAAGGGCAGGCACCAATGCATTCCGGACCATTGCCGGGGATCGGATCAGAAGCAGAATAGAGATCACCGATACAGATAAGGATCAAACCCGTTAACCAGATAAAAGAGCTGTCCATGCGGACAAATTCAGGGTACGCTTTTGTACATATATGCACGAAAGGGGTTAAGTATGCGTCTCGAACGATTATACCTTGTTCCGCGACTGCTTGTCATGGCGTTTTTGTTCGCGGCTCCACCATTGGCCCAAGCGCAGCCACAGACACCTGTTTATACGATTGGTTCCGAAACTGCGGAAATTCCGGTTGATATTGTGCTGACTCCGGTTTGCGAGGGCTGCTGGAACCTGACCCGCGTGTTGTCCGACAGTGCCGGTTTTCAGGCCCTGATCGAGGATGGAACGGTTGTCGTTCACATCTATCCGGTCTATCTGACCAGATATGATTTGTGGCTGGACATGTTTGCCCGGTGTTCCGCCTCTTCTCCGTGGCCGGTGCTGGAAGCCGCCATGCTGGATGAAACCCTCTGGAGCAACCTTGCGGATTTTAGCGATCCTGCCCAGGTCATCGCCAGAATCAGGGCATTCTATGTGCCGGATTACCTGAGCAACGATGCTTTTGTTACCTGTTCGCAAAACAGCGATTTGGCCAAGGCGCTGGTGAACAATGGCGTTCAGGTCCAGTCCCGTTTTGCGGTTGAACGAACGCCCTTGCTGCTGATTGCCGGACGACGGGCCGAAGGCGATGGTCAGGCGGTGGTCGTGCTCTATGAAGAACTGACCGAAAAACGCGGGATGGACGTGTATGACATGGTTGACCACTTGCGACGAATCAGGGAAGCCTCGGAATGATGGTCCCGATTCCGGTGTGCAGGTCCAAACCCTGCACGCAATCCTGACATAAGATCCCCCGCAGGGGTGAATTGGCGCAGCCAAGAGGGGGCAAGGCCCCCCGCCCGATGTGCGAAGCACGAGGGCCCGGCCCAACTGCTGGAGGCTCATTGCGCAAGCAATGACGCCGACAGCAGGCGGGAGCGCCCGGTCTAAACCTCCACCGGTTGCGCCACTTGCCTGGGTGTCTCGAAAACCTGCCGATAGTGATTGATCGCGGCCTCGGGGCCGGTGGCCTTGTTCGGGTTGTCAGACAGTTTAACCGTTGGCCGTCCGTTGGCAGACATGGCCTTGCACACCAGCGAGAACGGCGCCAGCGTATCATCGGGCACCAGCCCGCCAAAGTCGTTGGTCAGCCGCGTGCCCCAGCCAAAGCCCAGCTTGACCTGTCCGTTAAACCGTTCAAACAGCTCGACAATCTTGCCCACATCCAGCCCGTCCGAGAAAATCACCAGCTTGTCGCGCGGGTTTTCCCCGTGCGCGCGCCACCAGTCTATCGCCAGTTCGGCCCCCGCCACCGGATCGCCGCTATCGATCCGTACACCGGTCCAGCCGGCCAGCCAGTCCGGCGCATGTTCATAAAACCGGGCCGAGCCAAAGGTATCGGGCAGGATGATGCGCAAATTCCCCGCATGTTCTTCCTGCCAGTCGCGCAACACGTCATACGGGGCCGCGCGCAGGGCGCGGTCATTCTTGGCCAGTGCCGCATAAACCATCGGCAGTTCATGGGCATTGGTGCCGATCGCCTCGACCTCGTGACGCATGGCCAGCAGGCAGTTCGAGGTGCCCAGAAACCGGTCGCCCAGCCCCTCTTTCATCGCTTGCACGCACCAGTTCTGCCACAGAAAAGAATGCCGCCGCCGTGTGCCGAAGTCCGCCAGTCGCAACCCGTCAAGCCCTTGCAACCGTTCCACCTTTTCCCAAAGCCGCGCCATGGCGCGGGCATAAAGCACCTGCAGTTCGAACTTGCCCATATGGCGCAGCACCGCGCGCGAGCGTAACTCCATGATCACCGACAGGGCCAGCGTTTCCCACAACATCACCTCGGGCCATGTGCCGGTAAAGGTCAGTTCAAACTGGTTGCCAACCCGCGCAAGCCGGTATTCGGGCAGGGTCAGACCTTCGAACCACGCCATAAAGTCCGGCCGGAACATGGACCGCTTGCCGTAAAACATATTGCCGCGCAGCCAGGTGCTTTCGCCCCGCGACAGGCGCAAGCCGCGGATATGGTCGAGCTGTTCGCGCAAGGCGCCCTCGTCCACCAGATCGGCCAGCGCAATGCGGCTGCTGCGGTTGATCAGGCCGAACGTGACCTGCGTGTCAGGATGGGTGCGCAGCACCGATTGCGCCATTAACAGCTTATAGAAATCCGTGTCGATCAACGAGCGGATGATCGGATCGATCCTGAAATTGTGGTTATAAACCCGACGGGCAATATCAACCATGCAGCCCCCTGACCACGTTATCCAGATAGCCAAGCGGCACCATGACCAGCAGCGCGCCTTGCCCGACCCGCAGGGTCTGCGCATCTTTGCTGGTCAGGTTAGAGGTGCCGATCCGCCCGTCACTGGCCATGTCCAGCCCGTCCAGCGGGCATTTCAGCCCCTCCGAGGCCAACCCCGTCACCGCGCCCATCGGAAACAC
>JALXER010000051.1:0-3237 GCA_027069385.1 Paracoccaceae bacterium | reverse complement strand
ACCGTGCCCGCGGGCAGATCGAGCGCCAATGCAGGCGGGCAACGAAACACCACGCTTTCAGCGCCGGTCAGAACGGTTTTCTGCGCGGCGAACTTGGCCAGCGCGTTCAGGGCTGCCAATTCATGATCCAGCCGCCCGCCCAGAAATCCGACCCCGATGATCAGCGGGGCCCGCACGGCGCTCAGGCATTTTTCGAAATCGGTGCTGTTCTGGTCGGGGTCATGATGATAGCGCCCGGGGTGGGCGGCCAGTGCCGACGGGCTGACGGAATCCCTGTCACCGATGATCAGCGACAGGGGTATATCGAATCGCGCCGCCACATCGGCCCCGCCATCGGCGGCGACGGTCTTGTCGGTATGGTGCTGCGCGGCCCATAGCTGAGCCTGCGCGACCGGCCCGTTGCCAACCAGCAAAAGCGGTGCATCAAAACGGTGGATCATTCCTCGGGTGGCGGTGGCGCGTCCGGGTCCGCGCGTCCAACCCCCTGAAAGACAAACTTGAACGGCAGGAAAATGCCGGCACCGGCGATCACATAGATCAGCAGTTCGAGCAGAAAGGGCGGGCGGTCGAACATGCCCAATATGCTGACCGTGACCACCACTGCAAAGGGCATCCAGACCAGCAATACCAGCAACGACAACCGCCGCCGCGCCTTGTATGAAAGTGCCATGTCGGCTCCTTGGTTATACTTGGCCCCAACCTAAGCATTTCGCCCGCCCCGTCAATGCCAACGAACGCGGCGCGTCTGCTGTCCTGACTGTGGCAAGGCTGCGCCCGCGCCGCTTGCAAGCCTTTGCGCGCGTTGAACCGCGTCCCCTGGCAGGCGGTTTGCTTTGCCACAATCGCTACAGCCTATCCACGCGCGGGATCGGTGCAGGGCGGCGCGGGCGGGACCTTGACCCAGGCGCAACAGCGGACGCGCCGCGTCAGTCGGCGAACGGGTCGGTCACCAGAATCGTATCTTCGCGCTCGGGGCTGGTAGAGAGCATCGCAACGGGGCAATCGATCAGTTCCTCGACCCGGCGCACATACTTGATCGCCTCGGCGGGCAGGTCGTTCCAGCTGCGCGCCCCAACCGTGCTTTCCGACCAGCCTTTCATGGTTTCATAGACCGGCGTTACCCGCGCCTGCTGATCCGCCGCGGTGGGCAGGTAATCCAGCCGTTTGCCGTCCAGTTCATAGGCTACGCAAATCTTCAGTTCCTCCAACCCGTCGAGCACATCCAGCTTGGTGAAGGCAATGCCGTTCACCCCGTTGATCGCGCAGGTCTGGCGCACCAGCACCGCGTCAAACCAGCCACAACGGCGCGAGCGCCCGGTTATGGTGCCTTTCTCGTGGCCCACGGTGGCCAGATGTTCACCCACTTCGTCATCCAGTTCGCAGGCAAACGGGCCTTCGCCAACCCGCGTTGTATAGGCCTTGACGATCCCCAGCACAAAATCCACCGCGCCCGGCCCCATGCCGGTGCCCGAAGCGGCCATACCCGCAGTGGTGGTTGACGAGGTCACAAACGGATAGGTGCCGAAATCCACGTCCAGCAAGGAACCCTGCGCACCCTCAAACAATATCCGCTTGCCCGCCTTGCGCTTTTCGTTCAGCACCTTCCAGACCGGAGCAGCATAGGGCAGCACGCTTGGCGCGACCGCCAGCAACTGCGCCTTTAGCGCTGCCGCGTCGATTTCCTTTAGGCCCAGCCCGTTGCGCAGCGCGTTATGGTGGGTCAGCAGGCGCGAAATACGCAGGTCCAGCGTCGCTTCATCCGCCAGATCCGCCACCCGGATCGCCCGCCGCCCGACCTTATCCTCATAAGCAGGCCCGATGCCCCGCCCCGTGGTGCCGATTTTGGCAATCGAGTTCTGCGCCTCGCGCGCGCGGTCCAGTTCACCGTGGATCGGCAGGATCAGCGAGGTGTTCTCGGCAATCATCAGATTGTCATGGGTTATGCTGACACCTTGCGCTGACAGCTTGGCGATTTCCTCACCCAGTGCCCACGGGTCCAGCACCACGCCATTGCCGATCACCGACAGCTTGCCGCCACGCACAATACCGCTGGGCAGCAGCGAAAGCTTGAACACTTTGCCGTCAATCACCAGCGTATGGCCCGCGTTATGCCCGCCCTGAAACCGCGCGATCACGTCGGCGCGCTCGGACAGCCAGTCCACAATCTTGCCCTTGCCCTCGTCGCCCCATTGCGCGCCGACTACAACTACGTTGGCCATTTCATGCCTCTTTGATTAGGAAGTTACGGGCAGGGTATATAGGCAAGCTGACAAAAGGGAAAGCCCATTGCACAGGTGCAAAGGCGCAAAAAAACCGGCCGCCGAATAAAACACCGACGGAAACCGCGCAATGGTGCGTATAACGGGGGCTGATACTTATTTTAACGGAGTTCCCTAATGAAGATCACCCTCATCGCCACCCTTGCAGCCGCATGCATGGCCAGCACCGCGTTTGCGGGAAATCCGGCCACGCCGACACCGGTTATCCCGCTGGTAACCCCTGCGGCGCAGGCGCAAACCGATTGGAGCGGCCCCTATATCGGCTTTGCTGCGGGCTATGAATTTGGCGAGTATGACCGGTATGGCAATGCGCTGGATTATCTGGACACCTATCAGATAGAGGGCACGGTCTATAGCGGCTTTGCCGGCTATAATTTTCAGCGAAATGCGTTGGTTTTCGGGGCCGAGATCGCCTATTCGCTTGGCAATCCCCATCAGGCAACCCTTGCTTCCCCGAACGAACAGCTCGACAACGTGGTCGATTTGAAAGCCCGCGCCGGTTATGCCTTTGGCAACATGCTGGCCTATGGCGTGGTTGGCGGCTCTTTCGGGCAATGGTCCGACACCGATTCAGGCAATGCATACGCCTTTAGCGGCTTTACCTATGGCGGCGGGTTAGAGGCGCAATTCGGCAACGGCTTTTTTGCCGGAATCCGAGTATTTGTCCCGCAATGCATCGGGTGAATCGAGCCTGTTCGCCCCGGCATATAACGACTTTCGTTTTCAGTCAGTGCCGTTTCGCCTTGGTAAAAGCTTTTAGGCGTAGCTATCCGAAAATCGGTCCAGATTCCCCCTGAATACGGGAAATGCTGCAAAACGAGGTATCCGGCCCTCTCCCGCCTGCTGTCGGCATCATTGCTTGCGCAATGAACCTCCAGCAGTTGGGCCGGGGCGTCTGCCTCTGCGGGGAGCCGCAAGCGGCCCCCCTTATCGGCAGAGCTTGTGCGCGGCACAAGCA
>JALXER010000050.1 GCA_027069385.1 Paracoccaceae bacterium | reverse complement strand
CACACGGCAGGCAACGCCCCCCCGTTGGCCAGCTTTTGCAACGGCCAGTGCAATAGCACATCGCCCCCGATCACCAGCCGCACCCGCTCGCCACCCTGACAGGCATTCAGCGCCGGTGCATCAAAAACCGGTGTAACCCCGCATTGTTGCGGGGCATCCCCGATCCCGACGCCCTCGCACCCCGCCAGAACCAGCCCAATCACCCCGAGCAGCAATAATCGCACATCTTTTCCTTTTTCCTTATGCCTAAACCCTCAACGGGGGCTTGGCAACAAAGCAAAGCGGGCCTATAACTGAACAAACGGTCAGTTAATATGCGAGGTATCCCTATGTCCGATCCAGTGGTTATTGTTGGCGCATCGCGCACCCCGATGGGGGGCTTTCAGGGTGCCTTGGCCGGCGCCAGCGCCGCCGAGCTTGGGGGCGCGGCAATCCGCGCAGCACTTGCGGGCGCGGGGGTCGCGGCCGATCAGGTGGACGAATTGCTGATGGGCTGCGTGCTGCCCGCCGGTCAGGGGCAGGCACCGGCCCGTCAGGCCGGATTTGCCGGTGGTCTGGGGCAGGAAGTTCCGGCAACCACGCTGAACAAAATGTGCGGCTCGGGGATGAAAACCGTCATGGTCGCGCATGACCAGCTTTTGGCGGGCAACGGGGTAGTGCTGGTCGCAGGGGGCATGGAAAGCATGACCAACGCGCCCTATCTTTTGCCCAAAATGCGCGGGGGTGCGCGGCTCGGCCATGGGCAGGTTGTCGACCATATGTTCCTTGACGGGCTGGAAGACGCCTATGACAAAGGTCGCCTGATGGGCACATTTGCCGAGGATTGCGCCGAAAAGTACCGGTTCACGCGCGAGGATCAGGATGCCTATGCGCTGCAATCCCTAAGCAACGCCATTGCGGCAATCCAGAGCGGCGCATTTGATGCCGAGGTAACGCCGGTGGTGCTGGAAACCCGCAAGGGCACGGTGACGGTCACCACCGACGAACAGCCCGGCAACGCCCGCCCCGATAAAATCCCCAACCTGCGTCCGGCCTTCAAACCCGACGGCACCGTAACGGCCGCCAATGCCAGTTCGATATCCGACGGGGCGGCGGCGCTGGTGCTGATGCGCGAATCCGAGGCGCAGGCGCGAGGTCTGCCCATTCGGGCGCGGATTCTGGGCCATGGCTCGCACGCGCACGAACCGGGCTGGTTTACCACCGCACCGGTGCCCGCCACGCAAAAGCTGCTGGACCGGATTGGCTGGCAGGTAAGTGATGTGGACCTGTGGGAAGTGAACGAGGCCTTTGCCGTGGTGCCCATGGCCTTTATGGCCGAGTTGGGGGTTCCCCGCGACATCATGAACGTGAATGGCGGCGCGACCGCGCTGGGGCATCCGATTGGCGCATCGGGCGCGCGTATTATCGTCACCTTGCTGCACGCGCTGGAGCGGGCGGGCAAGACCCGCGGCGTGGCGGCCATATGCATCGGTGGCGGCGAAGGTACCGCCATCGCGATTGAAAGGGTTTAACAATGGAACTGGACGGATTGGCCGCGATTATCAGCGGTGGTGCATCGGGACTTGGCGAAGCAACCGCACGGCGTCTGGCCAAGGCCGGTGTCAAGGTCACGCTGTTCGACATGAATGCCGAACGCGGGGGCGCGGTTGCAGCGGATATCGGCGGGCATTACTGCAAGGTCGATGTCAGCGATACGGAATCGGTCTCGGTCGGGCTGGCGCAGGCGCGGCTGATCCACGGGCAGGAACGGATTTGCGTGAACTGCGCCGGTGTGGCAACCGGCAGCAAGACCGTGGACCGTGACGGGTTTGCCCATGATCCGGTATCCTTTGCCCGCACCATCCAGATCAACCTGATCGGTTCTTTCAACGTGGCCAGCCAATGCGCGGCGGGGATGGTCAAGGCGGCTGCGCTGGATGATGACGGCGCGCGCGGGGTGATCATCAACACTGCCAGCGTGGCAGCGTTCGAAGGACAGGTCGGGCAAATCGCCTATGCGGCGTCCAAAGGTGGCATTGCGTCGATGACCCTACCCATGGCCCGCGATCTGGCCCGCGACGGGGTGCGGGTTATGGCGATTGCACCGGGCCTGTTCAAAACCCCGATGCTGGCGGGCCTGCCCGAAGATGTGCAACAATCGCTTGGTGCCCAGATCCCGTTTCCATCCCGGCTGGGCAACCCTGATGAATACGCCGCCCTTGTGCAGCATATTGTGCAAAATCCGATGCTGAACGGCGAAGTCATCCGCCTTGACGGCGCAATCCGCATGACGGCCCGATAACGATCAGGGGCGCTCCCGCACTCCAGCCATTGACTGGCTAAAGCCAGTCAACGACTTCCGTTTGGGCCGGGCCTCGGCTTCGCCTCGGCAGGGGGCCAGCCCCCTCTGGCGCAAGCGCCATTCACCCCCGGGGCATTTGTGAAAAGAAGATGATAATAGACTTCCATTTTTCATAAATACTCTCAGGG
>JALXER010000049.1 GCA_027069385.1 Paracoccaceae bacterium | reverse complement strand
ATATCCCCCGTAAAGAATATCTTCATATCCGCCAGCCCGTCGCCATCAACGTCGATACGCATAATGGTATTGCCGGCATCGTTGACAAACGAGCGGATTTCCGGGCCATCACCGGTAAAGCTCGCAGCTCCGATAAAGGTAAAGCCCGTTGCCAGTGACGCCAGATGGATGTGATCAAGCCCGACCTCAAAATCTACAATCCGGTCAAAATTGGCATCATTGGGGCTGTGGCTGATATTTCGGAAAATGAACGTGTCCGCCTTGGCACCGCCGTTCATGACATCCTTTCCATCCCCGCCAATCAGCCGGTCCTTTCCGGCCCCGCCGATCATGATATCATCGCCGGCCCCCCCGACGATCCGGTCTCCGCCGCCTTTGCCCATAAGCCGGTCGTTACCGTCTCCGCCAATCAGTTTGTCCTGCCCGGACCCGCCATCCAGCCGGTCATTACCAACACCGCCAAATAGCCAGTCATTGCCGTCACCGCCAAACAGCCGGTCGTACCCTTCTCCGCCAAACAGTTGATCCTTGCCAATCCCGCCATACAACCAGTCATCACCGGTGAACCCGTAAAGCAGGTCGTCGCCACCCAGACCGTTGATCACATCATTGCCTTCGCGCCCGTCCATCCAGTTTACACCCAGCGTATCCCACATGGTTTCCGCATCAGAGGTGCCAAAGGTTTGCGCCATGTACTGCTGGGCGTAGATACCTGTGCCAGAACCATCTTGCGTTGACGATTCCCATGCCACAACAAACCCGCCACCAGACAAGGCCGTAACCGACGGCCAATCCTGACTTAACGTACTGAAGGTATTTACTTTAAACTCGCCCCCGATACGATCTCCATGCGCATCAAACCTTTGGGCATAAACGTCGTGGGAAGATGCCCACTGACCAAGAGATTGCCACGTCACCAAAAATCCACCATCCGACAGCGTACATATCGATGGTTGACTTTGTATCCCCTGATCAGAAGTATCGATTTGAAACTCGTCACCGACCGGAACGCCACTTGCATCATATCGCTGGCCAAAAATGCCGTTGCTGGCAGCCCCCGGACCATAAGAGGACCACGCAATCACAAACCCACCATCGGGCAGTCCGGTAATCGTCGGGCTTTTTTCCTGTTGTGCTGTGCCGGTGTTTACCTGAAACTCGCCCCCGACCGCCGCGCCACTGGCGTCGTATCGCTGGGCATAAATCTCTGCATCTGCGGTGCCAAAATCATAGCTATGCCAGCTAACAACAAAGCCCCCGCCCGATAACGCTGCAACCGATCCACTAAACTGACCGTTTTCTGTAACCGAGTTTACCAGGAACTCGCCCCCGACAACAGCACCTGTGGCATCATAGCGTTGACCAAAAACGCCACCAGAATCACCATCTTGACCGTTAGAGTTCCAAATCACTACAAACCCGCCATCTGACAGGGCCGATACGTCGGGGGCGACTTGACTATCCGGCGTATAGGTATTGACCTGAAATTCAGCACCAACGGCAGTTCCCGACGCATCAAAGCGCTGGCCATACACGCCGGTGACCGAACCGTCCTGCCCGACAGAGTGCCATGTCGCGACAAACCCGCCATCAGCCATCGCGGTTATAGAAGGGTAAATCTGATTGTCAGTCACATAACTGTTAATTTGAAATTCGGCACCGACGAGCGCGCCGGTGGCATCATAGCGTTGGCCAAAAATACCATAATAATCAAGCTCTCCGACATCGTCCTGACCGCGCGATGTCCATATGACAACGTATCCACCATCTGACAGCCCCGTCACAGAGGGCCGCTCCTGCGAGCGATCCGTATAGGTGTTTACCTGAAATTCTGTCCCTTGCGGGATTGCACCGTTTACCATGAAAAAACCTTAATGCTTATTGATCTAGTCCGAACCTGCGAAATCAACCCCTTCTATTATTGGGTTGCTCTCAACTCATAGAATAAAGTCATCCGCCGTAAACGCAATATCACCCGTAAAGAATATCCGCATTTCCGCCAGCCCATCGCCGTCCACGTCGATGCGTACAATGGTGTTGCCGGCGCCGTTGACAATGGCCTGAACCTCGGGGCCGGCGCCGCTAAACCCGTCTGCACCGATAAAGCTGAAATCGGTGGCGGACAGATGGGAGATATCGACATGGTCAACCCCGACCTCAAAATCGACAATCCGGTCAAAATTGGCGTCATTGGTACTGTCGAGCACATTGCGAAAGATAAACGTATCGGCCTTGGCCCCGCCGTTCATCACGTCTTTGCCTGCCCCACCGATCAGCCGGTCATTGCCCGCGCCACCCATCAGCGTATCATCCCCCTTGCCCCCTTTCATCCGGTCACCACCGCCACCACCGATTAGCCGGTCATCCCCGCTTCCGCCAAACAGTTTGTCCTGACCCAGACCGCCATACAGAACATCGTCGCCGTCACGCCCGTACATCCAGTCATTGCCACCAAGGCCGCTTAGGTCATCATTCCCTGCGCGCCCGTCGAGCCAGTTGGCATCGATAGAATCGACCATTAAATCGTCTTCCCTGGTTCCAAATAGTTGGGAGTCAAACTGCTGCGCATACACACCGTAATACGCGCCGTCCTGGTTTACCGAAATCCAGCTTACCACAAATCCACCATTTTCCAGCGCCGTAACCACCGGCGTTTTCTGATGCCCTACGGTATAGGTGTTGATCAGGGTCTCATCGCCAATTTGTTCACCAAGCGCATCAAACCGCTGCGCATATACTCCTTTCGCGCTTCCATCCTGCGTGGCCGATTCCCAGACAATCACGAACCCGCCGTCGGGCATTGCCGTGATCGAAGGCTTTGCCTGATCATTCTCGACAAATGCGTTTACCGCAAATTCACTGCCAATTGCAGTTCCGCTACTGTCGTACAACTGCGCGTAAACGCCATAACTGCCCGCACTGTCCTGCCCGAAGGATTCCCACGTTACAACAAACCCGCCATTAGACAACGCCACCACGTCGGAATGCCTCTGATCCCCTGTGGTAAAGCTGTTTACTGCAAATACGGCACCTGTTTTAGCCCCGTCCGCGCCGTAGTTCTGGCCAAATATGCCAAGGCCGCTACCATCCAGATCTTCGGTTTCCCACACCACAACATACCCGCCATCAGGTTTTGCAGTCACCGTTACATCGCGTTGTTTCTTATCAAAAAAGGACGTTACCTTTTCTTCTGCTCCGGTCGGGTTACCGTCAGAATCAAATCGCCGTATATACATGCCAGCCTGATAACCGGGGCCTTGCGCCAATGATTGCCACGCAATGATAAAACCGCCATCCGAAAGCGCTGAAATCGACGCAGTTGACTGGGTTCCCGCATAGCCTGTGGGAATTTGTACGGCCGACGCAATTTCTTCACCGGCAGCATTGTAGCGATCAAAATAGTACCCGTAGTCTGTACCGTATTTGGCCAAATAAGTTACAACAAACCCGCCATCATCCAGCCCGACAACCGAGCTTTTTCTGGTGATCGCATCGTGATCGACCTCGATTTCCGAGCCTATGGGGTTACCGGCGGCATCATAACGCTGTCCAAAAACACTTCGATTATGAAGAAAAGTTTGCCCGGATGAAGTCCAGAAGATCACATAACCACCGTCGGCAAGACCCGCAGATGATATCTCGCCTTTGCCCCCATCAAAAAACGTGTTTACTTTAAATTCTTCACCGTGCTTTTTTAAACCCGCCGTCATATTATCGTTCCCCTGTTACCTTTCAACCTACACGCCTAACCTAATCCAGAACCAACGTGATTAACACATATAAATTTAAGCTGATGCTCTATCAGCACAAGTTCAAAACCCCGCTGCATATGAAATAGCAAACCCCGCATCTTTGCGGGCCTTTTCGTTGCCCAATTGGTTTAAATGCGAAAACCATGTTATATTCATTCAACGCAAACCAGAACCGGAGGGTTTCAATATGGAATTTCATAAAGGGCGGCTGGTCGACCACATCCACCTTCAGGTGTGCGATCTGGCCAAAAGCAAAGCATTTTACGAGGCGGTGTTGCAGCCCTTGGGCAAAACCCTTTCCATGAGCACCGAGCATTTTTTCATTGCCGACGAGCTTTTTGTGTCACAGGCGCAGAAGGATTTCAGCTCTATCCATCTGGCCTTTCAAGCCAGCGACCAAGCGCAGGTAGAGGCCTTTTATCAGGCCGCGCTGGCCAATGGCGGCACCGATAATGGTGCCCCGGGTGAGCGACACTACCACCCGGGCTACTACGCCGCCTATGCGCGCGACCCCGACGGAAACAACATCGAAGCCGTCTTCCACGGCCCCGCCGAACGCTCGGCGGAAGGCGTGGTGTTTACGACGCCATGAAAAAAGGCCCGCAACTGCGGGCCTTTCCCTTAACTTATCCGCTGCAAAAGCGCATCGACGCTGGCCTTGGCATCGCCATAGAACATCCGTGTGTTTTCCTTGTAAAACAGCGGGTTTTCGATGCCGGAATAGCCGGTGCCTTGGCCGCGTTTGCTTACAAACACCTGCTTGGCTTTCCAGACCTCAAGCACCGGCATACCTGCAATCGGGCTGTTCGGGTCTTCTTGTGCGGCGGGGTTGACGATGTCGTTGGAGCCGATCACGATCACCACGTCGGTGGTGGGGAAATCGTCGTTGATCTCGTCCATTTCCAGCACATAGTCATAGGGCACCTTGGCCTCGGCCAGCAGCACGTTCATGTGGCCCGGCAAGCGCCCCGCCACGGGGTGAATGCCAAAGCGGACATCCTTGCCCTTGGCCCGCAGGCGGCGGGTCAGTTCGCTGACGCTTTGTTGCGCCTGCGCCACCGCCATGCCATAGCCCGGCACGATGATCACGCTGTCGGCTTCCTCCAGCGCGGCCGCTACGCCGTCGGCGTCAATCGCCACCTGCTCGCCTTCGATCTCCATAGCGGGGCCGGACGGGCCGCCAAAGCCGCCCAGAATAACCGCCAGAAACTGCCGGTTCATCGCCACGCACATGATGTAGCTCAGGATCGCCCCCGAGGAGCCAACCAGCGCGCCGACCACGATCAGCAGGTCATTGCCGAGCATAAAGCCCGTCGCCGCCGCTGCCCAGCCGGAATAGGAGTTCAGCATCGACACCACCACCGGCATATCCGCGCCGCCAATGGCCAGCACCAGATGCGCACCGATGGCAAAGGCAATCAGCAGCATCGGGATCAGCGCCCACATGCCTGCCCCGTACATGAACAGGATTAGCAGGATAAACGAAGCCGCCACCCCGATGATATTCCAGGTGTGGCGCATCGGCAGGATCAGCGCCTTGCCGTCGATCTTGCCCGACAGCTTGCCCCAGGCCACAATCGAACCGGTAAAGGTGATCGCACCGATAAACACGCCCAGGAAAATTTCGACCTGATGGATGGCGACCAGCGCGCCGAATTCTCCCATCTGCCCCTGCAATTCCGCCCCGAGCATGCCCGCGGCTTCGGGGTTATCGGCCATCATGTCAACGGCCATGATCATGCCGAGCATTTCTTCGGAGGGGCTGATTTCGGAGTTGATACCGATAAACACCGCCGCAAGGCCGACAAAACTGTGCAGCATCGCCACCAGCTCGGGCATGCCGGTCATTTCAACCCGCTTGGCCAGTATGGTGCCCCCGACGGCACCAATGGCAACCATAAAGATCAGCAGCCAATAGGCATGCACCTGCGGGCCAAGCACTGTGGCGGCCACGGCAATGCCCATACCAATGATACCAAACCAGATTGCGCGCTTGGCTTTTTCCTGATTGGACAGGCCACCAAGGGCAAGGATAAACAGAACGGATGCGGTTACATATGCCGCTTGTACGAGACCAAAACTCATGTTCCCGGCCCTCCCTTAGCTTTTCTGGAACATGGCGAGCATACGCCGTGTTACCATAAACCCGCCAACGATATTCACCGTGGCAATCATGATCGAAATTCCGGCCAGCAGCCCGACAAACCAGCCACCGGTGGACACCTGCAACAGCGCCCCGATGATGATAATGCCGGAAATCGCGTTGGTGACGGCCATCAATGGCGTGTGCAGCGCGTGGCTGACATTCCAGATCACCTGAAACCCGATAAACACCGCCAGCACAAACACGATAAAGTGCTGCATAAAGCTGGCCGGCGCGAACATGCCCAGCAAGGCCATGGCAACCCCGCCCGCAATCAGCATCTTGGTTTGCTTGGCACCGGCCTCGCGCATCAGCGCCAGTTCATCGGCCTTGATCTGCTCGGGCGATTTTTCCGGCGCTTTGGCGGGCGGCTTGGCAATGGCCTGCACCTTGAGGGGCGGCGGCGGAAAGGTGATTTCGCCCGCATTGGTGACCGTAGCCCCGCGGATCACGTCATCCTCCATATCCTGCACCGGCACCCCGTCTTTTTCGGGGGTCAGGTCATCAATCATATGACGGATGTTATTGGCATACAGGGTCGAGGATTGCGTCGCCATGCGGCTGGGGAAATCGGTATAACCGATTACCGTAACCTCGTTATCTGTCACGATTTTTTCGTCGGGCACCGTCAGGTCGCAATTGCCGCCCTTCTCGGCCGCAAGGTCCACGATAACCGAGCCGGGCTTCATGGCCGCAACCATATCTTCCAGCCACAATTTGGGCGCATCGCGGCCCGGGATCAGCGCGGTGGTGATAACGATATCCACATCCGGCGCCTGTTCGCGGAACAGCTCCAGCTGTTTTTCGCGGAACTCGGGGCTGGACACGGCCGCATAGCCGCCCCCGCCCGATCCGTCCTCGGTGAAATCGAGGAACAAGAACTCGGCCCCCATGCTTTCGATCTGCTCGGCCACTTCGGGGCGCACGTCAAAGGCGCGCACAATCGCACCCATGCTTTGCGCCGCACCGATGGCGGCCAGACCGGCCACACCGGCCCCGATGACCAGCACCTTGGCCGGCGGCACCTTGCCCGCGGCGGTAATCTGACCGGTAAAGAACCGGCCAAAGTTGTTGGCCGCCTCGACCACGGCGCGATAGCCGCCGATATTGGCCATGCTCGACAACGCATCCATTTTCTGCGCACGGCTGATGCGCGGCACCATGTCCATCGCAATCGTCGTCACACCCTTGGCTTTCAGCGCATCCAGCAGGGCTTCGTTCTGGGCTGGCCAGATGAACGAAATCAGCGTCTGGCCCTTGCGAAACCGCTTGACCTCGGCCTCTTCGGGGGCGCGGACCTTGATAATGATATCCGCCGCTTTCCACAGCGCCGCGGCAGTTTTCACCACCTCGACCCCGGCTTTTTCATACTCTGCATCCGGGAACCGGGCCGCAGCCCCTGCCCCGCTTTGGATCACACATTCATAGCCCAGCTTTTGTAACGCAGCCGCGCTGGCCGGAGTCATCGCCACGCGATCCTCTCCGGCAAATACCTCTTTAGGCGCACCTATTTTCATGTTTCTCTCCAGAATTCGGTTCTGTATGGCCTAGCTCTATCCCGAATTTCCCCGATTGAAAAGTTTCCAATCGGAAACCGGCCCGATTTATTGAGAAATGCGGCAATTTGCGTCTGGCAGGCGCAAATCTATTGAAATTCAGGCCAGACCTCCCCACCTGAATCCCATATTATTTCCCGCAAGCGACATTTTTTCTGTTAGCGTCGCAATATACAAAGATGATCAATTTGAAAGTGAGGGCATATTCATGGCTGCCAAAAGCAAGGAAGAACTGAAATCCGAAGGCGAAAAGCTGAAATCCCTGTTTGCCAAGGTCAAGAAAAAGCAACACAATTTTGCCATGCTGATCGCCAAAGACGGCATTGTCGTCGAGGCGCATATCAAAAAATCACCCAACATCCTGCTAAAAGCCGCCAAGAAAAACGGCGGAACGGCCAAGGGGGCGTGGGGGGTGATGAACCTGAACGGGCGCACCCTTGAACTGGAACCGGAAAACGACAAAATTCCCGGCACCTTGCCCAAACTGGCCAAAAAATTCTTTTCCGAACGCGGCGTGCCGTTCAAGGTGAACATCAAAGAACCCTCGGACGGGGGCGAGGACAAGAAAGAGATCGAGAAAAAGCGCAAGGATCTGGCCAAGGAATTCAAGCGAATCTCGTCGGACATTAAAAAGGCGCTCGGGGCCGAAGACAAGACCGCCGCGCGTGACCTAAAGAAAGAGGTTCGCAAATTCATGAGCGACCTGAAGGACAAAAAGGCCGATCTGGACAAGATGGAAGAGCTGGAAGAAACCTTCGAGAAAATCAAGGAACAGACCGAAACGCTGGCGGCGGATTAGGGCTGCTATTCTGTCAGGATCGGGGAAATTGGAGCGGGCGATGAGATTCGAACTCACGACATCTTCGTTGGCAACGAAGTGCTCTACCACTGAGCTACGCCCGCCTCCTTTTGGCTGAGGCGGGTTTACTCGGATTCGGCGCG
>JALXER010000048.1:1116-2486 GCA_027069385.1 Paracoccaceae bacterium | reverse complement strand
TCCACCAGAACTGCCGCCGGCAGGACAAACAGGTCGCTGTCGGTTGCCGCCTCGGCCGACACCGGATAGCGCCCGCCGCGCAGGGCAATCGCCTCGCCAAAGCTCTCGCCGCGGGCAAACACGCTGACCACCGCCTCGGCGCCATTTGGGGCGACGCGGTAAAGCTTGATCCAGCCTTCCAGTACCAGATGGATGCCGGCGGTTTCCTCGTCCTGGATGAACAGGGTCTCACCCCGGTCAAAATGGCGGAAAACCGACCGGGCCAGCAACGGTTCAACATGCTTTTCCGGCAGGGACCGCATGAAAAGCGAATTTCGCGCAATGGCTTTGTATTTTTCGTGCGGCAAGGGACGGCACCTTTCAGGTGTGGCGCGGGCTGATGGCGTTGACTTCGGGTCAGGACGATACCGATTTCGGGTTCACCCCCCTATTTCCCCCGTACAGGCAGTTATATCGGCGCTTTACCTGATTAAAGTCAAGGATTGGGCCGACTCATCAGCGTATTTCCCGTTGTGAAAATATCTGTTCGAGGGCCTTCAATGATCGTTTTGCGTTTTCTCAGCGCTGTATTCCTTTGCTTGTTGGCCCCCATGGCCATTGCCGGGGACAGTCTTGCCGGATTTCTGGCCAAGCTGGAGCCGTCGCAGATGCATGCCGATGCCGACGGGTTCGGCCCGGTGCGCGAGGACATACCCGTGGCCCCGGTTCTGAAAGGGCGGGAAACAGTTGCCTGGGCCTTTCTGACGTCGGATTTTGTGGGCACGACGGGGTATTCCGGCAAGCCGATTCATGTGGTTGCGGCAATTGACGACGATGCGGTGCTGACCGGTGTCGAACTGGTCAAGCATTCCGAACCGATTGTTCTGGTCGGCATTCCGAACACGAAAATGATTGCTCTGACCGAAGGGTACAAGGGGCTGGACCTGAAGGCCGAGGCGGCAGCAGGCGGTGATGCGCATGATCTCGACATCATATCCGGGGCGACGGTTACGGTGATGATCATCGACGATTCTGTGGTGCGCGCCGGGATCAAGGTGGCGCGTGCCCTGGGGCTTGGCGGCATGGAAGCCGAGATCGCGGCAGGGCCGGGTCGCGAGGTTGATCTGTCCATTGACGCGGTGCAGGACTGGGCGACACTATCCGGGGACGGGTCGGTGCGCCGTCTGACATTGGATGTGGGGCAAATCAACGCCGCGTTTGAAGAAACCGGCGATGCGCGGGCCATCAAGCGCCCGGCCAAGGGGGCGCCGGAAGACACGTTCATCGACATGCAAATGGCGCTGGTTTCGGTGCCGTCGATTGGCCGGTCCCTGTTGGGGGACGCGGAATACAAAAATCTTACCAATTGGCTGGACGAAGGCGATCAGGCG
>JALXER010000048.1:0-1106 GCA_027069385.1 Paracoccaceae bacterium | reverse complement strand
CCTATTCGTTCAAGGGTTCGGGCTATGTGCGTGGTGGCATATTTGACCGTATCCACCTGATTCAGGGCGAAGAATCGGTGCGCTTTTTCGACAAGATGCATAAACGTCTGGGGGATCTGGCCACCCCGGATGCGCCGAGTTTCACCGAACTGGATTTGTTCAGGATCCCCGCCGACACAGGGTTTGACCCGGCCGAGCCGTTCCGCCTGCAACTCCTGGTGCAGCGCGCTGTTGGGGCGGTGGAAAAAACCTTTATCACTTTCGACTTGGGCTACGCCTTGCCGGAATCCTATCTCGTGCCGGTCAAACCTCCGGTGGTGGTGAATGACAGCGCCGACGAGGCGGCAGCCAAGGCAGCCCTCTGGCAACGTATCTGGCGTGACCGCACCGTGGAAATCGGTGTGCTGGGGGCGATGTTGCTGGTGCTGACGGGGGTGTTCTTTTTCCAGATGCAGGCGACGCGGCATGCGCGCGCGTTCTATTGGTTTCGCATCGGATTCCTGACCTTCACGCTGTTTTTCATCGGCTGGTATGCCAATGCGCAATTGTCGGTGGTCAACCTGATGGCGCTGTCCAACTCTCTGCGTTCGGGTGCGTTTACCTGGGATGCGTTCCTGATGGACCCGCTGGTGTTCATCCAGTGGTTTTCGATCGCCGCCGCGTTGTTGTTCTGGGGGCGCGGGGCCTATTGCGGCTGGCTCTGCCCGTTCGGCGCGTTGCAGGAACTGACCAATCAGGTGGCGCGGGCATTGAAGATCCCGCAATGGACCCTGCCCTGGGGGCTGCATGAACGGCTTTGGCCATTGAAATACATGATCTTTCTGGGGCTGTTCGGGCTGTCGATGGTGTCGATGCCGATGGCCGAGAAATACGCCGAAGTGGAGCCGTTCAAGACCGCGATCATCCTCAAGTTCATGCGCGACTGGCCGTTTGTGGTGTTCGCGCTTGGGTTGCTGGGTGCGGGCCTGTTCATCGAGCGATTCTATTGCCGCTACATGTGCCCGCTGGGTGCGGCATTGGCGATACCGGCGCGGATGCGAATGTTCGACTGGCTGAAACGCTACAAGGAATGCGGATCGCCCTGCCAGACCTGCGCCAACGAATGC
>JALXER010000047.1 GCA_027069385.1 Paracoccaceae bacterium | reverse complement strand
CCTGTCCGGCGGCGCGGTCGGCGCGAAACCGGTCCAGCGTTTGCGCATCGCAGCGCAGCACCGGCGTGGCCATGGCCTGCCCTTGCATCGCCCCGATCAGCGCCGTTACAAAAGCGGGCGGCGTCAGCGGTGCATCGCCCTGAAAGTTGACCACGATTTCAATATCGTCATCCAGCGATGCCGCCACCTCGGCGCAGCGTTCGGTGCCATTGCGCGCGTTGGCCGAGGTCATCATCACCTCGGCACCAAAACCGCTGGCATGCTCGGCAATGCGCTGGTCCTCGGTCGCGACAATCACCCGCTTGATATCGGGCACTTGCTGCGCGGCCTCCCATGTGCGGCGGATCAGGGTCTTTTCAACGCCCGAAGCCCCGCGCAGGCCAACCAGCGGTTTACCCGCGAAACGGCTGCTTTGATAGCGCGCCGGAATGACAATAACCGCCGCCATTCAGGCCACCCCCGCCTTGAGCAGGGTCAGAAAGGTGACCACCCCGACCGGCCGATCCGATTCCAGCACAAACAGCGCCGAGATCGAGTGTTCCTGCAACACCGCCAGCGCCTCTATGGCCATCAGGTCGGGCGGAATGGATATGGAATTACGGCTCATGATAGAGCAAAGCGCGGTATCGTGCAGGGCCTGCTGCATGGTTTTGGCACCGCTGCGTTCCAAATAGCGGCGGATATCGCCATCGGTCACCACCCCGGCCAGCGCGCCGGTGGCATCGGTCAACCCGATTATCCCCATGGATTTAGAGGTCAGCATGGTCAGCCCGTCCTTGACCATGGCCCCCTGATCGATCAACGGCACGCCCTTGCCGGTCAGCATCAGGTCGCGCACCGGAATCAGGCTCGCCCCCAGCTTGCCGCCGGGGTGCAGGTCACGAAAATTGCTGTGGGTAAAGCCCTTTTGTTCAACCAGCGCCACCGCCAGCGCATCGCCAAAGGCCAGTTGCAACTGGGTTGATATGGTCGGGGCAAGGTTGTTGGGGCAGGCCTCGGGCACCTCGGGCAGCACCAGCGCAACCCGGCTGGCGCGCGCCACCAGACTGTCGGCGCGGCGGGTAATCGACAGGATCGGCACCGAAAAGCGCTTGCAATAGCCGATAATGTCCTGCAACTCGCGGGTCTCGCCGGACCACGAAACCATCAGCACCATGTCATCGGGCGCAATCATCCCCAGATCCCCGTGGCTGGCCTCGGTCGGGTGGACAAAAAATGCCGGTGTTCCGGTAGAGGCAAACGTCGCCGCCATTTTGGCCGCGATATGCCCCGATTTGCCAATGCCCACCACGATCACCCGACCGCGACAGGCGCGGATCAGATCCACCGCCGCATCAAAGGATTGGCCCAGATCGGTATCTTGCAGCGCGCTGATCGCCTGCTCGAACCCTGAAATACCCTTGAGGAGCGCCTCGATCGCCGAGGCATGCGCGGTTCGGGATTGGGGCGGCGGGTTGTTCATGCGGTCTCTTTCATTCAAATGCGCCCCTGTCGCGGGGGTGGCGGGCTAAAAATAGTCGGGAATTTCGATTACGATCACGGTAATATTGTCGCGCCCGCCCCCTTCCAGCGCCAACTGGATCAACTCGTTGCAAACCGAGGTAATCGGCGCCGTGTGCAGGTATTGCGCAATCACCACATCATCCACAAAACCGCTAAGCCCGTCCGAGCACAGCAAAAACCGGTCACCGGGTTCGTAGGACCCGCGCAATTTGTCGATTTCAAGCGATTCCCCCACCCCGACGGCGCGGGTGATCACGTTGCCCTGCGGGTGGGTTTTGGCCTGCTCGGGGGTGATCTGGCCCGAATCGACCAGCTCATTCACCAGCGAATGGTCGCGCGACAGCTGGATCATCTTGCCGTTTCGCGAATGGTACAGGCGCGAATCCCCGACCCAAAGGCAGGCAAAATGCGGCTCGGACAGGATCAGCCCGACCGCCGTTGTGCCAATGGTGCTGCCGCGCCGATCGGCCTCGGCCAGAATTTCGTAATGGGATTCAAGCATCGCCGCGCGCATGGCCCGCATCACGTCGGCCGAGGGCAGATTATGGTCGATCTGCGCCATCCGCGCCACCAGACATTGCGAGGCAAAATCGCCACCCGAATGCCCACCCATACCATCCGCCACCACGAACATGCCCAGTTCTGGCACCGCGATCATCGAATCCTCGTTAACCTTTCGCACCTTGCCGACATCGGTTTTTGCACAATGGTGGAAAAAGCTCATATCATCCCCCCTATCGTCGGTTCGGGTGTCCAGCCGGTGGTGTTCTGGGTCAGCAAGGTGGCAAAAGCATCGGGCGCGGGCAATCCGGACGAGCGCAACGCCAGCGGTGCGCCATATGCCTTGTCCGGAGCGCTAAGCCATTCGCAAGCGTGGGGCGCGGGCGGGGCAGCCGGTTCAAGCGCGGGCAGGGCTTGCAGCGCAGTTTCAAGGTCGGCCTTGGTGCGCAGCGCATCGAGCATCATCAGTGCCGCATCTTCAAG
>JALXER010000046.1:10974-27625 GCA_027069385.1 Paracoccaceae bacterium | reverse complement strand
GGCGATATTGTCGCTGCCGAAGGCGAAACCGTGGGCGTTGACGCGCTGCTGGCCACGATTGCCGAAGGCGAGGGCGCAGCGGCCCCGACCCCGGTTGCAGCTGCTCCTGCCGCACCGGCCGCTGCGGCGGCACCGGCATCGCGTGATGTCGAGGACGCCCCGTCGGCCAAGAAGATCATGGCGGAAAAGGGGATTGACCCGGCGACGGTCAAAGGCTCGGGCCGTGACGGGCGGATTATGAAAGAAGACGTGGCCAACGCTGCCGCGCCTAAAGCTGCCCCCGCCCCCGCTCCGGCCCCTGCGCCCGCACCGGTTGCGGCCAGCCCGCGTGGCGAAGAACGGGTGCGCATGACCCGCCTGCGCCAGACCATCGCGCGCCGCCTGAAAGAGGCCCAGAACACCGCGGCCATGCTGACCACCTATAACGAGGTGGACATGAGCGCGATCATGGCACTGCGCAACGAATACAAGGAACTGTTCCAGAAAAAGCACGGCGTCAAGCTGGGGTTCATGTCGTTCTTTACCAAAGCCTGTGTTCACGCGCTGCACGAGGTGCCCGAGGTAAACGCCGAGATTGACGGCACCGATGTGGTGTACAAGAACTATGTCAATATGGGCGTGGCCGTTGGCACGCCGACAGGGCTGGTCGTGCCGGTGGTGCGCGATGCCGATCTAATGTCATTTGCCGAGATCGAAAAGAAAATTGCCGAATTGGGCAAGCGCGGGGTTGATGGCAAGCTGAGCATGGAGGACATGCAGGGCGGCTCTTTCACTATTTCGAATGGTGGGGTTTACGGCTCGCTGATGTCCTCGCCGATCCTGAACCCGCCGCAATCGGGTATTCTGGGCATGCACAAAATTCAGGAGCGCCCGGTGGCGATTGACGGGCAGGTGGTGATCCGCCCGATGATGTATCTGGCGCTTTCCTACGACCACCGCGTGGTGGACGGCAAGGGCGCGGTGACCTTTCTTGTACGGGTGAAAGAAGCGCTGGAAGACCCGCGGCGGCTGTTGATGGACTTGTAATTGTTGTGGCGGGCTTCAGCCCGCCACCTGCGAAACGAAACGTAGGGTGGGTGCTTGCACCCACCATCAGGGAAAGGGAATCCCAATGGCAGAGTATGACGTAATTATCATCGGTGGCGGCCCGGGGGGCTATGTGTGTGCCATTCGCTGCGCGCAGCTGGGGCTGAAAACCGCCTGTGTGGAAGGGCGCGGGGCGCTGGGGGGCACTTGCCTCAATGTCGGGTGTATCCCGTCAAAGGCCCTGCTGCATGCCTCGCATAGCTATCACGAGGCCCATACGAATTTTGAGAAAATGGGGCTTATGGGCGGCACACCGAGCGTCGATATGGGCAAAATGATGGATTACAAGCAATCCGTGATTGATGCCAATGTCAACGGGATCGAGTTCCTGTTCAAGAAGAACAAGGTGGATTACCTGCGCGGCTGGGGCACGATCACCGGCAAGGGGGCGGTCTCGGTGGATGGCGAATCCCATACCGCCAAAAATATCGTCATCGCCACCGGCTCCGAAGTGGCGCCGCTGCGTGGCGTCGAGGTGGACGGAAAAGCGGTGATTGATTCCACCGGCGCGCTGGCCCTGACCGAAGTGCCAAAACGGCTGGTGGTCATTGGCGCGGGCGTGATCGGGCTGGAAATGGGCTCGGTCTATGCACGCCTCGGGGCCGAAGTAACCGTGGTCGAATTCCTCGATCATGTCACACCCGGGATGGACGCCGAAATCCAGAAAACCCTGCTGCGCAGCCTGAAAAAACAAGGGATCAAGTTCGTGCTTGGCGCGGCGGTATCCGGCGTTGAAACGAAAAAAGGCGTGGCGACGGTGCATTACAAGCTGCGCAAAAACGATACCGAAGCCAGCCTGAAAGCCGAAAAGGTACTGCTGGCCACGGGGCGCAAACCGTTCACCGACGGGCTGGGGCTGGCGGAAACCGGCATTGCCATGACCGATCGCGGACAGGTGCAGACCGACAGCCACTGGCGCACCAATATTGACGGCATCTATGCGATTGGCGACGTGATCACCGGCCCGATGCTGGCCCACAAGGCCGAAGACGAGGGCATGGCGGTGGCAGAAACCATCGCAGGCCAGGCCGGACATGTGAATTATGACGTGATCCCGGGGGTGATTTACACCACGCCGGAGGTGGCATCTGTGGGCAAAACCGAGGCCCAACTCAAGGAAGAAGGCCGCGCCTACAAGGTTGGCAAGTTCAGCTTTATGGGCAACGGCCGTGCCAAGGCGGTGTTCGGCTCCGAAGGGTTCGTGAAAATCCTTGCCGACAAAGACACCGACCGGATTTTGGGCTGCCACCTGATGGGCCCCATGGCCGGAGAGCTGGTCCACGAGATTTGCGTAGCGATGGAATTCGGTGCGAGCGCCGAAGATATCGCCCGCACCTGCCACGCCCATCCAACCTTTAGCGAAGCGGTTCGCGAGGCAGCGCTGGCCTGCGGTGACGGCGCGATCCACGCCTGATCTCGACTTCCTCGGCGAGCCGTAAACGGCCCACCTCGTCAGCCGACACCCCATTCGGGGTGGGTTACGCGTGACAGCAATCCCGGGCGCCAGCCGCCGCCCGGGGGCGGCTAATCGTGTATCGCGCGCTTGCGCGCGATTCCTTTTGGTCAGAGGCTCAGGTGGCCAGCAAGCGCAGGCCGTTCATCACATCCTGACGGATGGCAAGGCGCAGGCCGGGCTCATCGCCCGCCCTGAGCGCCGCAATGATCTTGAGATGGTTAAACGATGCGGTGGTACGGTTTTTCCGGCCATACAACACCCGCATAGTCGGCCCGGATTGCAGCCAGACCGTTTCTACCAGTGCCAGCATCGCCGGAGCCTGCGCGCGCAGGTACAGGCTGCGGTGAAACTCCAGATTCTGGCGCACATAGGCGCTGGCATCCGGGGAACGTATGGTTTTCTCTATCCGGTCATTGATCGCCTGCATCCGGTCAATCAGCACCGGATGCGCGCGCGGCAGGGCGCGGCTGGCCAGTTCGGGTTCCAGCAAGGCCCGCAGCGCCGCCAGTTCCTCGATCCGTTCGTTGGTCAGTTCGGGGGTGGAAACCCGCCCCGATTGCGACAGGCTAAGCGCCCCTTCGGCACAAAGCCGCCGCGCTGCTTCGCGCGCCGGTGTCATGGATACCCCGTATTGCCGCGCGATCCCGCGAATGGTCAGCGCCTTGCCCGGTTCCATATTGCCATACATGATCTGGCTGCGCAGATCGCGATAGACCCGTTCATGCGCGGGGATCGAGTCAATTGTTTTCTTGTTCTCGGTCATGGCTATTTGTGATCACAAAACCAAGCGACGTCAAGCCCCTGTTTTGAAATCGAACCGGTGCAGCGCGGTGCCGTGATCACGCAACCATTGCCGAGCCCCGTTATAATCGGGCATCAGGTCTGCCACCACCTGCCAGAATGCCTCCGAATGGTTCATATGTACCAGATGTGCCACCTCGTGCACCACCACATATTCCAGCACCTTTTGCGGTGCCAGAATCAGCCGCCACGAAAACATCAACCCGCCATGCGACGAACACGACCCCCAGCGCGAGCGCGGATCGCGCAGGCTGATCCGCCCATGCGGCCGCCCCAGCTTTGCCGCGTAATGCGCCACCATTTCGATGATTTCCGCCCGCAACCGGCGCTTCAGAAACGCCTCGACCGCCGTACCCGGATGCTTGCCCGCCGGAACCAGCAACGCACCGGGCACCAGCACCACGCGCGCACGCCCGTGCGTGCTAAGGCGCAGGCTTTCCCCCTGCACGACCAGTTCCATTCCGGGCTGTACCACGATACGGGTCGGGGTTGCGGCCAGCCGCTGGCGAATCCAGCCCTCTTGCCCCTCCAGAAACCGCCGCGCTACCCGCTTGGAGGTACGCACCGGCATGGTCAGCGTTACCGCCCCGTCAACGCTCGAAACCCGCAAGGTCAGCCGGCGCGCCCGCTTGTTCTTGCGCAATTGCACCGGAATGGGCGGCGATCCGACAAACAGCATTCAACCGTCGGCCCCTGCCCGCGCAGCGGCAATAAACGCCGCGATACGGGGCTGGATATGCGCCCGCCACCGCGAGCCGTTGAACACCCCGTAATGGCCGACTCCGCTTTGCAGATAGTGCTGACGCATCTCGGCAGGGGTCGAAACCAGATCATGCGCGGCGGCGGTCTGGCCGCGTCCGGTGATGTCATCTCTTTCGCCCTCGACGGTCATCAGGGCGATGTCGGTAATGGCTGCAGGGTCAACGGGCCGGTCGCGATAGCGGTACTGGCCAACGGCCAGCAAGCGTTTCTGGAACACCCGTTCGATGGTTTGCAAATAGTATTCGGCCGTCAGGTCCATCACCGCCATGTATTCGTCATAGAACCGCCGGTGCGCCTCGGTGCTGTCGCCATCGCCGGCAATCAGGTTCTTGAATTGTGCCTTGTGCGCATCGACGTGCTTTTCGGCATTCATCGACATAAAGCCGGACAGTTGCAAAAAGCCCGGATACACCTTGCGCATAAACCCCGCATTTGGCCACGGCACCGATACAATCACATTGTTCCTGAACCACGAAAGCGGCCGGCTGGAGGCCAGTTCGTTAGGCTGCTGCGGGTCTTTGGCGGTATCGATCGGAGACCCCATCAAGGTAATCGACGCCGGTCGCGCCGGGTCGTTATCCTGCGCCATCAGTGACGCGGCGACCATCATCGGCACGCCGGGCTGGCACACGGCAATCACCGCGGCGCGCTGGCCATCCGCGCCAAGGGTCCGGCAGAATTCAACCAGATAGTCGGTATAGTCATCCAGATCAAACCCGCCCGAGGCCACCGGCACATCGCGCGCATCAACCCAGTCGGTGATATAGACATCGTGTTCGGGCAGCATTTGCGCCACCGTCCCGCGCAGCAAGGTAGCATAATGGCCCGACATGGGCGCGATGATCAGCACCTTCGGATCCTGTCGCGTGGTGTCGCGCCTGAAATGCAGCAGGTTGCAAAACGGCAGCGCCTGGGTAATTTCCTCGACCACCGGCACATCCTGCCCGTCAATCACCGTGCTGCTTAGGCCAAATTCGGGCTTGGCATAGCGTCGTGTGGCGTTGATGAACATCTCTAACCCCGCGCTGGATACCCGCGCGCCATAGCTGTTTACCAGCGGATTGGTCTGGTTGTTCAGCATCTGCTGGCCCAGTTGTGCGGCAATGCGCATCGGGGCCACCATGGCATGGGTCATTTCATAAGCGTGATAGAGCATCAATCCCCCTTGGGTTTGCGTCAGCCTAGCGATCATCTTGCGCTGCATCAAGCAGATTTCGCACCTGCAACATGGCTCCGGGCCATCAAAGCCTTTGACAAACAGGGGCGCTTGTGCGAACTGACCCTGAAGCGAAATTTTTTGAAATACGAGGGCATGGAATGGCCAAAGAAGAATGGGGCGTTAAACGCGCCTGTCCGAAATGTTCGGTCCGGTTTTACGATTTGCAGAATGACCCGATGACCTGCCCGTCCTGCGGCGCAGAGTTCAGCCTTGAAAGCCTGACCGACAACGGCAAAAGCCGGGTTGCGCAAGACAAGGCCAAGCCTGATGAAGCGCAGGTCGATGATGCCGAGGTTGTTCTGGATGATGACGACGATGTGGTTGTCGCCGCTGCGGATGATCTGCTCGACGACGACGATGATGACACCGTCAATCTGGAAGAAATAGCCGACGTCGCCAAGGAAGATGACGACAGCTAGGGTGTCCGGTTCATCCGACCTTTTGCAATCTGTGTTTGGTTTCGACCGGTTCCGCCCCGGTCAGGAACCGATCATTGACGCGGTCAATCAGGGCCGCGATGTACTGGCAATCATGCCCACAGGTGGCGGTAAATCGCTTTGTTTTCAACTGCCTGCGCTGCTGCGTGACGGGGTAACGGTGGTGGTTTCTCCGCTGATTGCCCTGATGCGCGACCAGGTGGCCAGCCTGTCTGCCGCCGGGGTTGCTTGCGGGGCGCTGACTTCGGGCAACACCACCCACGAAACCGACGCGGTGTTCGATGCGCTCGATTCGGGCGCGCTAAAGCTGCTCTATATGGCGCCCGAGCGGCTGGCCAATATGGGCACGATTGACCTGCTAAGCCGGATCAACGTGCAGCTTTTGGCGGTGGACGAGGCCCATTGTGTCTCGCAGTGGGGCCATGATTTCCGGCCCGACTATCTGAAGATCGGGGCCCTGCGCGAGCGCCTGAACAATGTGCAGACCATCGCCCTGACCGCGACCGCCGATCTGGAAACCCGTGCCGAGATTGTCAAGAAACTGTTTCCCGGCCCGCCCCCCGAGGTTTTTCTGGGCGGATTCGACCGCCCCAACCTGTCGCTGGCATTCGAGCCCAAGGCCGTTCCACGCAAACAGGTGCTTGCATTTGTCGCAGCCCGCAAGGGTCAGCCCGGAATCGTTTATTGCTCGACACGCAACAAGACCGAGCAACTGGCGCAGGCGTTGCGTGCCGAGGGGCACAACGCCCTAGCCTATCACGCGGGTCTGAACCCCGAACTGCGCCGCGACGCCGAGGCCGCGTTCAAGAATGCGCAAGGGCTGGTGATGTGCGCGACCATCGCCTTTGGCATGGGGGTGGACAAGCCCGACATCCGTTTTGTCATCCATGCCGACCTGCCCAAATCGGTCGAAAGCTATTATCAGGAAATCGGCCGCGCCGGTCGCGATGGTGCGCCCGCCGATACGCTGACGCTTTACGGGGCCGACGATATTCGCCTGCGCCGCGCCCAGATCGACGAGGGGCAAGCCCCGACTTCGCGCAAAGAAATGGACCACGGGCGGCTGAACGCGCTGCTCGGGCTGGCCGAGGCGCTCGGGTGTCGCCGCCAGATCCTGCTGGCCTATTTTGGCGAAACCCTGGCCGAGCCGTGCGGCAATTGCGACACCTGCAAAAACCCGCCCGAGATCTTTGACGGCACCACGGCGGTGCGCAAGGCCCTGTCGGCGATGCTGCGCACCGACGAACGGTTTGGCGCGGGGCATCTGATCGATATCCTGACCGGCAACGACACCCCCAAGGTGCGCCAACGCCGCCATGACCGACTGCCCACCTTCGGGGCCGGTCGCGAGTATTCGCGCAACGCATGGATGGCGATCTACCGCCAGATGATGGGGCGCGACCTGATCCGCCCCGACATGGAACGCTACGGCGCGTTCCGGATGCGCGAAACCGCCCGCGCCATTCTGCGCGGCGAAGAAAAAATCGAGCTGCGCCGCGATACCATCAAAAAGGCGGCAAGCCGGCCGCAATATCAGGCCCCCGCCGCGCTGGTGGACGAGGAAAACGAAGCCCTGTTCAGTGCGCTGCGATCCTTGCGCGCGACCCTCGCCACCGAAGCCCAGGTGCCGCCCTACATTATCTTTAACGATAAAACGCTGGCCGAAATGGCCGCCAAGGCCCCGCGCACGCTGGATGAATTTGCCAAGATTGGCGGGGTCGGGGCCAAGAAACTGCAAAACTATGGCGCGCTGTTTCTAGAGGTAATCACCGGGGCGCCGGTGCAGGAAATGCATCCGGCACGGCGCAAACTGGCAGGGCGAACCGGCGGCAGGCTGTTTGACCGGCTGCAGGCGGCGCAGGTCGATCTGGCCCGCGGGGAAAACGGGTTGCAGCCCTATCTTTGCTGCACGAACAGCACCCTTGCCAAACTGGCCGAAACCCGCCCCGACACCCTGCTGGCCATGGAACGCATCCAAGGCATGGGCCCACAAAAACTGGAACGCTTCGGCGAGGTGTTCCTCGAAATACTGCACAGCGATACCGATAAAGCCTGAATCCCCAAGACGGCGGTCGCCTTTGAAGCAAGCTTCAAAGGCGGTTGCGACACCATGGCCTCACTGCGTTCGGTTCTGGAGCCACACGACGGGCAGCACCCGGATCTGCGAACGCTGTGCCAAATATGGGTTTTTGCCATTCTGGCAAAAGGGGCTTCACTTCGCACCACCGGGGGGTACGCGCATTCATGCGCGAGGGGGGCTGTGGCCCCCCTGCCCACCGAACGAAGTGAGGCCATGGTGTCGCAACGCGTTTTGAAACTTGTTTCAAAACGCACCCCCTCGCGGAACGCCCGACAGGTTTATTGCCCGACTAGTCCAGCCCCAGATCAGCAGCCAAAGACAGAGGCTGTATTTCGCCGCTGATACGATTCCGATAGACGTACTGGCTTTCCAGCACCCGCATCACATAGTTGCGGGTTTCACGAAACGGGATGGTTTCGATCCAGTCCACCGCATTCACATCGGGTTTGCGCGGGTCGCCGTAATCGGTCATCCAGCGATCGACCCGGTTCGGGCCGGCATTATACGCCGCCGCGGCCAGCAGTACCGAGCCGTTATAGCGCTCCAGCATCTGCGCCAGATAGGCGGTGCCGATCTGTGCATTATAGGCCCAGTCATTGGCCAACCGGTGTTGGGAATAGGCAATATCCAGCGTCTTTGCCACTCTGCGCGCGGTTGCCGGCATCACCTGCATCAAACCCAGCGCACCCACCGGACTGCGAACAGAGGGGTTCAGTTCGGATTCCTGACGTGCAATCGCCATGGCAAGGGCCGGTTCCACCGCTTCGGCCAGCGTGGCCAACCGGGTTACCGGATAATAGGAATCGGGCAAGACCGTGCCATCCTGCGCCGCGATCTTGGCGATCTTCAGCGCAATATGCGGCAGGTCCAGATCCAGCGCCAACTGCCCCAGCGCCGCCTGATCGGATGCAGACAGCATCCCTGCCTCGTGGGTCAGATACCAGCGGGCCAGACCGGAATCGCCGGCAAAATAGAACAGCGTCCCGGCCCGCACGCTGTCATGGCGCAGGAAATGCGCCGTGGTCCAGTCGGGCGGAAAGGCGCTGCCAACCAGACGCGGGTCCGCCTCAAACCCGCCCGCCACAGCGGCCAGTTGCCCGTAAAAGCTGGTCTGGAAATCGGCCCCGAGCCGATAGGCGGTCGCGCTTGCCTCTGCATCATTCAGCGCCGCATAGGTCTGCCCGATCCAGTACCCCGCCCGACCCAGACTGATGGGCGAGCGCACCGCGTTGCGATGGTTCAGGAAATGCGGCAAGGCGCGGGCGGGGTCATTCTGTTTACGCAGCGCCACAAATCCGGCGAACCATTCCAGATCGGCATAGTCGCTGCCCTCGGTCAGACCATGATGGCTGGCCAGTTCATAGGCCGCATCAAGATCACCCAGCCGCATGGCACGCCGCGCAAAGGTTCGGCGCCGGTTGGCCCAGTACTCGGGCCGACCCATGTTGCTGCTGCGCGACAGAATAAGCTCCTGCGCACTGTCCCACAGCCCCTTTTTGATCCGCCACTGAAAGCGGTCATAGGCAAGGCCGCCATCATCGGCAAAGGCATCGGGCACCGCCGCGATCAGGATATCGACGCCGCGCGCATCGCTTTGCAAGCCGATACGCGCCTTGGCAAGGGTCTGCATCCCGTCCTCGACCAGATCCAACATTGATCGGGCCTCGTTCAGCTTGCCTTCCCATAACAACCAGTCGAGCCGCTCGGCGTGGTGCGGGGCCAGCAGGTCGGGGTAGATTTGCCTGAACATATCGCGCTCGGCCCCGGTAAGGGCCATGCCCTGCCACGCTGCAACAATGGCCGCATCGGCTGCGTCGCCCTGATCCTGCGCCCGCAAGGCGCGCGCGTATTGCAACACGCCCAGCCCGGTTTGCGGCGGTTGGCTGGCAAAGAAGGACAGCACCCGTTCGGGCGACACCGACGCATCGATAAACTGCTCGGCCACCCGACGCATGCGTTTCAGGCCCGGCCAGTCGGCATGGTCGTGCAAAAAGGCCTCGAATTTTGCAAAATCACCGTTACCGGCGCGCAGGCGGAACCATGTGACCACGGTAACCGCGACCGGGTCCGAGATATCCGCCGCGACCTGTTGCGCCCGTTCCCAGTCCTGCGTTTGAACCGCGGCCAGTACCGATTTCAGCAACGCCCCGTCCTGCTGGGCGGTTTGCGCCTGCGCAACCGACACCCAAAACAGCAGAAAACCCGCAAAAACTGCGCGAAAACCCTTCATTTTTGCCTCAATACCTGTTTTTCGGGCAAGCTAACACAGTCTTTTGCCTTTGTCGCCTCCTCGTGCTTGCGAATAGGCGGGTTTCTGGTTAGGTTCGCCCCGCCCGAATACCGGCACCATTCAACCACATTGCGGAGGCAATCATGTTCCAAGGATCCATCCCGGCGCTCGTCACACCCTTTTCCGGTGGCAATGTGGACAAGAAGGCGCTTAGGGCGCTGGTCGAATGGCAGATAGAGCAAGGCAGCAAGGCCGTTGTGCCGGTGGGCACGACCGGCGAAACGCCGACGCTCAGCCATCAGGAACACCGCGAGGTGGTGCAGATCTGCGTAGAAACCGCTGCCGGTCGCGTGCCGGTGATTGCCGGTGCGGGTTCTAACAGCACCCGCGAGGCCACCAGCCTGACGCAATTCGCGCAAGAGGTCGGTGCCGATGCGGCGCTTGTGGTGACGCCCTATTACAACAAACCCACCCAACGCGGGTTGATTGCGCATTTCGAATCGATCCACGATGCTTCGGATATTCCGATTATCATCTATAATATCCCGGGCCGCTCAATCATCGATATGAGCCCGGAAACTATGGGGCATCTGGCGCGGCTGCCGCGTATTGTCGGGGTGAAAGACGCCACCGGCGACGTTAGCCGCGTCTCGGACCAGCGCGCTGCATGCGGGCCGGATTTTGTGCAGCTTTCGGGCGAGGATGCCAGTGCGCTCGGGTTCAATGCCCATGGCGGGGTGGGGTGTATCTCTGTGACCGCCAACGTAGCCCCCGCGCTTTGTGCGCGGTTTCAGGCAATGACGCTGAAAGGCGACTATGCCGGTGCGCTGGAAATTCAGGACAAACTGTTGCCGTTGCATCGGGCGCTGTTCGTTGAACCCGGTGTTGCCGGTGCCAAATACGCGCTGTCGCTGCTGGGGAAATGCGAAGAAGACGTCCGCCGCCCGCTGACCGGCCTGCTCGACAGCACCAAGGCGCAGATCCGGACCGCCATGGAACTCGCCGGCATTCTGCCCTGACCCAAGCGTTTTTGTATTTTGCCAAAGGCAAAACACGCTGCGGCACCATCGCGGCGCGTCTGCTGTTGCGCCTGTGGGACCGGCCCGCCCGCGCCGCGTTGAACCGGTTACGCCAAGGGCCAGGCTTCTTGGGAACAACCGGTGTCAAAGGCGTGGCAGCCTAACCCCCGGGCGAATCCGGTGCAGGGCGGCGCGGGCGCGACGGTACTGCCAGCGCAACAGCAGACGCGCCGCTTTCGGGGGTCATCGACACGGTTAAAGTTCCCTGATAACGTGCTCCTGACGTTGTGATTTTGCAGGAGATCTTATGCCCAGTCCGTCCGAAGCCGCTCTGAAAACCGCGCAGGCGCAAGTGAAAAAGCTTCAAACCATTCTCAAATTTATCCAGAAAACCGCCAAGAAGGCAACGCCTTTGCTGAAAAAGCTGTTGGACGCATTGAAGACTCTGGTTGCCAATCTGAACAAGATCAAGGCGCTGATACCTTCCTCGGTCATGCGCACGGCAAAGACCATGGTCAAGCTGTTCCAGAAAGCCATGCAGGAGCTGGACAAAACAATCGCCAAGCTGGTACGCACGGTTGCAGAACTTGGCAAATCCCTTGCCAAAACCATCACCAAGCGGTTGTTGCGGATTATCAGCGCTACGGCCAACATGATCATGGGGCTGATAGAAAAAATTGCCGGCTATATCCTTGATATTCTGGACACCATCAAACCGTTGCAAAAGCTGCATTCGGCCCTGAAAACGGCCGAAAGCGCCATCAAGCTGGTGATCAGGGATATCTCGGACATACTTGACCGGATTATGGCCGGTATCGGGCTGAAAAAGACGCTGACCCCGTTGGGGCGCAAGTTCAAGGATGCGCTGAAAACGGCCAAGGAACTAACCCGCCAGATTGAAAAGATCGAACCGGCGGGCTAAGTTCTGGACTCTGGCCAGCGCGGTGGTTACATCCACTTCATTATGGCAAAGAAGAAAAAATCAAATCCGAATAACAAAACCGTCGCGGAAAACCGCAAGGCGCGGCATAACTATGCGGTCGAAGACACGCTGGAATGCGGAATGATGCTGGAAGGATCCGAGGTCAAGGCCATGCGGGCGGGCGGCGTAAGCATTGCCGAAAGCTATGCCACGATCGAGGACGGGGAATTGTGGCTGATCAACAGCCATGTGCCGAAATACGAGCAAGCCAAGACATTTCAACATGCCGAGCGGCGCAAGCGCAAGCTGTTGGTCAGCAAGAAACAGCTGGGCGATTTGTGGAAAAACATTGGACGCGAGCGCATGACGCTGGTGCCGCTGAAGATTTACTTTAACGACAAGGGGCGCGCCAAACTGTTACTGGGCATCGCCAAGGGCAAGCAGAAACAGGACAAACGCGCCGACGACAAGAAACGTGACTGGCAGCGGCAGCAATCCCGCATTCTGCGCGATCGCGGCTGATCCGGCGGAATTCCGCAAGCGGAATGCTCCTTTTACCCGCCCCCAAAGGGGCGGGCGGCGGGTACTTAGCTGACAGGGGCACACCCGCATTTTCCCTTGGGAAAATGCTCGGCCGTTCGGGGGGTCAATCCCCCCGGGCGGCCGACGCCCCAAGCGGTTGGTCTGCCTGCAATGCCGGAACCTCGCAAAAGCCTTGCGGCGGGATATCAAGGGCCGCGTTGAATTTGCTCGACAGGTTCTGAAAGGCGATCATACCGGTCAGTTCGACGATGCCGTCATCATCATAGAATTTGCGCAGCGCAATCATCATATCATCGGTAATTTGCCGGTCGGTATAGGTTACGGCTTCGGTATAGGCCAGTACCGCCTTTTCCTGTTCGTCGAACTGGTCACTATCGCGCCAGTCGCGCAGCGCAAGCATTTTTTCCGGACTTGCGCCGCGTTTTTGCAAGGTGGCTCCGTTGATATCGACGCAAAACGCACAATGGTTGATCTGTGACACCCGCACCGTCACCATAGAGCGGATCACCCCGCTTAGTGGCGAGCGTTTGCGGTTCAGCGCGCCATACAGCAGTGCCACGCTGGCAAACACCCATTTGGAGCGCCCCCAGAGCATTCCGGGCAGCAGCACCTCGCCATAGGTTTTCTTTTGCTTGGCAAAGAAGGCGCGGATGAACAGAGGATATTTTTTGATCGGTTTTGGCTGGACGCGCATGGCGGGTTCCTTGAATTCGTTTGGCAACACCTAACCGGTATGCGAGCGTATTCAAGGGGGTATGGGGGGCGGTGAAATGCCGCCCCCGACCGGTTTAGCGAAATGCCGGAATGATCTTTTCGGCATAGTCGGCGATGATACGTTCTTCGTCGCCGTTATCCATATAGATATTGAACTGGGTCACGCCCGCTGCCTCCAGCTCTTTGAGCTTGGCGATGTGCTCCTCGGGGCTGCCCAGCACGCCAAAGCTTTCCACAATATCATCGGTGATGAAATCAAGGTAAGGGTTATCGGATTGGCCGTGCTTGGAGTAGTCATAGCCCTTGCGGTCCTCGATATAGGCGGTCAGGCTGGCGGGGACCATATCGCTGTCGGTGCCGTATTTCTCGACAATATCGGCCACGTGGTTGCCCACCATAGCGGGGAACCAGCGGGTAGCCGCAATGCCCTCCTCCTTTGGCCCCGTCCAGGCAGGCGCGGCGGACATAACGCGATAGCCGGACATATCCCGCCCCGCCGCCCTGCCCGCCGCAATCGCCTGATCGGCCAGCCACTTCACGATTTTCGGCTCGGCGATTTGCAGCACCAGCCCGTCGCCGACCTTGCCCGCCGAGGTCAGCGCCTTGGGGCCGTAAGCCGCCACCCAAACCGGCAGCTCATAGCCCGTGGCCCACGGGAATTGCACCGGGTTCGGGCAGTCGCCATACTGGCGCTCTTCGCCGCGGATCAACCCCTTGACCACGTCAACAAACTCTTCCAGCCGCGCCAGCGGGGCGGGCTTTTTGCCCATCACCCGCACGGCGCTGTCGCCCCGCCCGAGGCCAATGTCAAAGCGCCCGTCTGACTGCTTGGCGAGCGAGCCAAACAAGCTGGCGGCCAGTGACCAATCGCGGGTGTTGGGGTTGGTCACCAAAGGGCCAAAGCGCATGGTGGTGGTGTGCTCCATCAGCATTGCCAAGGCAACAAAGCTCTCGCGCCACAGGATGTGGCTGTCATAGTACCAGCAGTATTCGAACCCCGCGTTTTCGGCCTGACGCACCAGCGCGCGGGCCCGTTTGGGTTCTACCACCCCTTTGAATGTAATTCCGAATTCCATCTTTTCTCTCCCTGTTGGTTTAAGTGTCCGGCGCCCAGATTTTGAGCCCCGCATGTGAAAAAGGCACCGCCTTTGAAATATTCAGCCGGATCAGGATCGGCGTGATCGCCTCGATACAGCGCGCCGCTTGTGCGTTGCCCGCGTTGTAGGATTGCACCCCCAGTTTTTCGACCAGCGCCATCACCTTTTTGCGCGGCTCCAGCTTGTTGCCGCAGACCAGAATATCGCAGTTGATCGGGCTGGACAGGTCGTTGAGCGTATGGGCCGAGACGTTATGCAACGCCCCCACCACCGGGATATCGGGGCCAAGCAGGGCCTGCGCCGCCTCGGTGGCCGAGCCCTCGGGTGGCATTTCGACCAGCTTGGGGTCGTTGGGCGAAAGCGGCACCACAATGTCGATCAGGATCTTGCCGGCCAGCGCTTCTTTCAGCGCGGCCAGCGTGGCGTTATGGGCCGAGAACGGCACCGCCAGAATGACCATCTCAGCGGCTGCGGCCACGGCACCGGCATTGTCATAACCGCTGATATTGTCGACTCCGCCGGTGGTATTCAGGCTGCTGGCAATCTCGGTGGCGCGCGCGGCATCTCTCGACCCCAGGGCAACCGTTACGCCCGCGCGCGCAAGGCGCAACGCCAGTCCCTGACCCTGCGGTCCGGTACCGCCCAATATGGCTACTGTTTCGCTCAAAATACGTTCTCCTTGCTGGGGCGGAGGATATCCGCCGCGTTATCGTTGGATGTTTCCCATGAAAGCCCGCGAAAGCGCACGACCGGCGTTTGGGCCGCCTTGCCCACCACCAGCCCGCTTGCGGTGGCAAGTTCATCGGCAAAGGCCGGCTCGGTCACCGCCAGTTCGCGCCCATAGGCGTCGGGCTTGCCGCCCTGATGCAGCGTGGCGGGCACCCCGGCCAGCCCGATTGCCACGTTGACCTGCCCCAGCCGCCACGGCCGCCCGAACGTGTCGGTGATCACCACGCCAAGGCGCACGCCAAAGCGCGCCTGCAACCCGTCACGCAGGCGCCGCGCGCTGGCGTCGGGGTCTTTGGGCAGCAGGATCACGGTTTCATCGGCCCCGGTGTTGCTTTCATCCACCGCCGCATTGGCGCTGATAAACCCCAGCCGGTGCTGGCAGATCATCACGCCCTCGTTCTGGTGCGGGTGGCGAAACGTTTTCACCACCCGCGCGCTTTCGCGCAAAATCACCTCGACCTTGCGCGGGTCCTTGTTCAACGCTTCGGCATAATCCAGCGCCTCGGTAGACGGCACTATGTCGCCCAGCGCCACCACCTGCCCCTCGGCCTTGGAGAATATCTTGTGCGCCGAGGTCAGAATATCGCCATCCTGAAGCCCGGGCGAGGCCAGCGCATCGGCGATGATCGCCACAAGATCATCCCCCGGCTGAATGTCGGGAATTCCCGGAACTGCTGTCAACTCGACTCCGGTCATCGTGATTTTTCCCCGAGGCTGGCCACAGGCGCTCCCTCCCCCCGCTTGCGGGGGCAAGATAGGAGAGGGGCAGGGACGGCGCGGGGGCCACAAGCGTTAACCACGCTTTCGATCCGCTCCAAGTCGGCGCTGGTGTCGATATCATACCGAAAACTCTCCAACGGAATGATCGTACAAGCCATGCCTTCGGCCGCCCGCTGGTGCGCAAGGCACGACCCTGCCCCGTAATGGAACGTTATCGCATCGGGCGGCGAAACCAGCAGTGCATTGGTGCCGCCGTCATGGGCGGGCGCAATGCTGACACCGCGCCCCAGCGCCAGCAACCGCGCCAGATCATCGGCGGCGGGGTCGGCCAGATCGGCGGGCAGCACACAGATCGCCCCATACCCACGCGCGACGGCCCATGCGGCGGCCTCGCTGACCGCCCCGTTCAACCCCTCGCTTTTCTGGCGCAAAAACAGCCCCCCGACCTCGGCCTCGATCACCGCGCTTTCGCTGACCACCAGCACATCCACCCCGGGCTGGGCCTCGGCCAGAAAATCCAGCATCCGGCGAAACAGCGCCATGGCCAGACGCGCCCGCACTGCATCGGGCAGCACCGCTGCCAGGCGCGATTTGGCAACATCGGGGTCTTTCATCGGGATAACAAACAGCAAATCCTTCATCCCGCAGCCCCGATAACAGTTGTCGCAAGCGCTACCTTTTCCGCGCGCGAGGTCATAAGGGTCGGCACCACAGCGCAGGTCTTGCCGAGCGCTTCTATGCCCGCCCCCAGCGCCGCGTCGGCCGTATCAATCACCCAGACATCCACCAGATCCCCATAGTATTGCGCCACGCCCAGCGCATCGGCGCGCAGGCCC
>JALXER010000046.1:0-10964 GCA_027069385.1 Paracoccaceae bacterium | reverse complement strand
GCCCAGCGCTTTCATCATCCGGTCGGCAGGGCCTTTGACCACCTTGCCCGCAATCAGCGGGCTAACCGCAACCACTTTGGCCTTTGCGGCTTTCACCGCGTCGCGAATGCCCGGCACCTCCAGAATGGGGGTGATGGAAACCAGCGGGTTGCTCGGGGCCACCACAATAAGTTCCGCCCCGGCGATGGCGCTTAACGCGGCATCGGTCGGTTTGGCCTTGGAAATCCCCGCATATTCCAGCGCCAGAACCTCGGGCTTGCACTGCTCCCGCACAAAATATTCCTGAAACGACAGCCACCCCGTCGCCACCCGCACACGGGTTTGCACCACGTCATCGGTGGGCAACAGCATCTGCGCCCGCACCCCGAACGCCTGCGCCACATGGTCGGCAATTTCCGAGCGCGTCGCCCCGAGCTTCAGCGCGTTGGTCCGGTAAATATGCAGACCAAAATCGCGGTCGCCCAGTGTCATCCAGGTTTCGTCTCCCAGTTCCTCCAACACACCAAGGGCGCGGTGGCTTTCATCCGCTACCCCCCAGCCCTGCGCGCGATCAATACGGTCGGACAGCGAATAGGTCAGCGTGTCGATATCGGCCGAGACCCACAGCCCGTGGAACTCCGCATCATCGGCCACGTTGCCGATCACCGACAGCTCGACCTCTTCCAGCCCGTCCAGCCCCTCGGCCATCTTGGCACCGCCCACACCGCCCGCTAACAGGGTTACCTTCATCATACGGCCTCTTGCAAAAAGGCGGGCAGGTCGGACATGAATTCCAACGGCTCGGCCGCACGTTCAACCAATGGTTCCTGCCGCGCGGGGTCGTGGCTGGCGAACTCTTCCAGCACCTGATAGCGCGTGTTGCGCTGCACCGGCACGCGGCCCGCGGCGCGGATGATCTGCACCATTTCATAGGCCGTCACCTCTTGCCCGTGTTCGCTCCCGGCCGAGCGCGAGATGCTTTCGTTCATCAAGGTGCCGCCAAAGTCGTTCACCCCCTTGCCCAGCATCGCTTGCGCCCGCGCCGGCCCCAGCTTGGTCCAACTGGTCTGGATATTGTCAATCTGCCCGTGCAGGAATATCCGGCTGACCGCGTGCATGGCGTCCACCTCCTCTGCCGTCGGGCCGGGGCGGACCTTGCCGGGGTTTTGGGTATAAAGCGGGCTGTCATAATGGACAAAGGACAGCGGCACCAACTCGGTAAAACCGCCGGTCTCTTTCTGGATATCGCGCAACAGGGCCATATGCGCGGCCCAGTGTTCGGGGCCGTCCACATGGCCATACATGATGGTCGCGGTGGTGGGCACATCGAGCGCGTGCGCGGCGCGGATGATCTCTACCCATTTGGCGGTGGACAGCTTGTCCTTGGTCAGCAGCTTGCGCACCTCGGTATCCAGAATTTCGGCCGCCGTACCGGGGATGCTGCCCAGCCCGCATTCTTTGAGATCCTGAATAAAGTCGCCATAAGACATTTTGGTCTTGGCCGCGCCATACCAGATTTCGAACGGCGAAAAGGCGTGGATATCCATGTCGGGCAGTTCGGCCTTGATGGCCAGCACGATGTCGCGATAATAGGTGCCGGGCATTTTGGGGTGGATACCGCCCTGAATGCATACCTCGGTCGCGCCGCGGTCCCGCGCCTCGAGCGCGCGGGCAACGATGGTATCGAGGCTCAGCCACTCGGCCCCCTCCTCCTCGCGCCGCTTGGCATAGCCGCAAAAGGTGCAGCCCATATAGCAAATGTTGGTAAAGTTGATATTGCGGTTGACCACAAACCCGACGCGGTCGCCGTTGACCGTTCGGCGCAGCCCGTCGGCTACATTGCAAATTGCGCGCAAGTCATCGCCCTTGGCGCCGTACAGAACGGTGGCCTCGGCCTGCGAAACCTCGCGCCCCTCGGCAACGCGATCAAGGATATGGCGGACGGTAAGGCTCATGGGGTTGCTCCGGTGCGTTGATCTAGGGCCAGCCCGTCGGCACGGGCCATGGCGTGAATTCTGGCGCTTAGCGAGGGGTCCAGAAACCGGTCCCCGTGGCGCAGAAAAGCCGGATAGATGGTCAGGCGTTCCTGCAAGCGCAACCCCGCCGCCGCCGTCGATGCGGCCAGCGCGTCGATCTGCGGCCATGCGTGGTCGGGGTTGATAAAATCGACCGTCACCGGTGAAATCCCGCCCCAGTCATTCATGCCGGCGCGCAGGTATTCCGCATGGCGGCTCGACAGGTTGGGCGGGGCCTGCAGGCTGATTTCGGGGGCCAGCATCAGCCGCGCCACCGCCAAGGTGCGTAACATGTCCTCCAGGCTCGGTTCGGGGTGATCCGCCATGCCAATACCCGGTTTTTGCTGGAAATTCTGGATGATCACCTCTTGGATATGACCATGGCGCGCATGCGCCGCGTTGATCACCGCCAGACTGTCGATACGCTCGGCCCATGTTTCGCCAATCCCGATCAGCAGGCCGGTGGTAAAGGGCACGCCACGCTGTCCGGTGCGCTCCAGCGTGCGCAGGCGCTGGACAGGGGTCTTGTCGGGGCAGCCGTAATGCGGCATGCCCTTGCGGGTCAGGCGCTTTGACACCGTTTCCAGCATCATCCCCATAGAGGCCGAGACCGGCCGCAGCATGTCGATTTCATCGTCGGTCAGGGTGCCCGCATTCACATGCGGCAACAGGCCGGTTTCGGTCAGCACCAGTTCGCACATATCGCGCAGATAGGCGTTGGTGGTCTGGTAACCCAGCCTGGCCAGCGCCGCCGCGGCGGCCGGATAGCGCGCCTCGGGGCGTTCCCCCAAGCTGAACAGCAGTTCCTTGCAGCCCTGTTCGCGACCTTGCCACGCGGTGTGCAACACCTGCTCGGGGGTCATAAGGCTGGCGCGCGCGGATTCCGGATCGGCCACAAAGCTGCAATAGGTGCAGGTGTCACGGCACATATTGGTCAGCGGCACGAACACCTTGCGCGAATAGGTCACCACATCGCCCCACTCTGCCGCGCGCACCGCGTCGGCCCGCGCCATCAACGCGTGCAACTCGGCAGTCTCGCAGGCATAGCCCTCTGTCTGGCTGATCTCCATGGCAAAAGTTTGACCATTTGGTAAGAAATTGTCAACTGGTATTTCAACAAATTCTGCGCTATCGCCATACACAGCCAAAAAAGGACCGGATCGTGCCCCGTTATGCCCTGAAAATCGAATATTCCGGCGCGCCGTTTTGCGGCTGGCAGCGCCAGCCGGGCCTGCAAACCGTGCAGGGCGCGATCGAAAAAGCGCTGCGCATTCTCGACCCCGATTGCGCGGGCATTCAGGGCGCGGGGCGAACCGATACCGGCGTCCACGCCACAGGTCAGGTCGCCCATACCGACCTTGCCAAGGCATGGGATCCGTTCCGCCTGTCCGAAGCGCTCAATTTCCACCTGCGCCCCGCACCGGTGGCCATTATCGCCGCCGCGCGGGTGGCGGATGATTTTCACGTCCGCTTCGATGCGATCGAGCGCCGCTATACCTTTCGGCTACTTTCCCGCCGCGCGCCGCTGACCTTTGACAAAGGCACGATGTGGCAGGTCAAACACCCGCTTGACGCAAGCGCCATGCAGCGCGGCGCCGATCATCTGATCGGTAATCACGACTTTACCACCTTCCGTTCGACCGTCTGCCAGGCCAAAAGCCCGGTCAAAACGCTGGACGAATTGCGCATAGAACAGATCGAGCGCCTGGGCGGCACCGAGACCCGCTTTCACATTCGCGCCCGCAGTTTTCTGCACAATCAGGTGCGCAGCTTTGTCGGCACGCTGGAGCGCGTCGGGGCGGGCCACTGGCACCCCGATCAGGTGCGCACCGCGCTGAAAGCCGCGAATCGCGCCGCTTGCGGGCCGGTCTGCCCGCCGCACGGATTGTATTTATCCAGCGTTGCATATGACAATAACCCGTTTAACGTGTAAATCCCGCAAAACCGCAAACGTTAACAGGCAATTTTGGTATTTTTTACAACCCATGGATTTGCCAGCGTGAAACTAGCGTGAAAAGGGTCCTTTACCTTTGGTTAACATTTGACCCGAATCCCGTTCACACGCATTACTCTAGTCAATGCAGCTTGGAGTTATCGTGTCGTAAGTATCAATTAATGCGCCCGACCCTCAACATCCATCGACCTGCCTGTTCGGGGATTTACCTTGTGAGGTTAGGGATCGACACCAACTGCTTAGCGAGGCCTGCACACTCCCGCAGGGCCGCGGCCGGCAATTCAGGCCGGAACTACAACGGCAATCCGGATATTTTCCGGGAAATGAGGCCCTGTCGCCACTCCCAATCGGATGCAGGGCTTCGTTTTAACAGGATACTACTGGCTACATTTTTAGTAACGAGTCTGGTGACAGTACCTTGCCGCGGGGCTGGTTGGCGCAAACCAACCAGCCCCTTTTTCCATCCAAATCCCGACTTGCCAACCGAACTACTTGATTTTTATCAGACTTTCCCTAAACTTGCCCCGCGCATTCCGCGCGAAAGGCCAAAACCTGTTTTGGCGAGCAACGATGGGAAACAGCATGAAAATCAACAAAAATCTCGGTTCGCTTGACCGCGCACTGCGAATTCTGATCGGGATGGCTTTGTTCATCCTTGGGTTCATGGGGTATCTGGGTAGCTTTGGCTGGCTTGCAATCGTTATTGGTGGCGTTTTTCTGATTACCGCAGTGTTCAGCTTTTGCCCGGCTTATGCCATTCTGGGCGTTAAAACCTGCCCGATTGACAAACAATAAAAAAAAGGCCGAGCAAAGCTCGGCCCAAGTCCAACAGGGAGGTATGAAACGCGGCGAGACGAACTCGCCTGCTTCGAGAAGTGATATAGGACCGAAATCAGCGCCTTTCAAGAGAAATACATCTAATTTCTTGCATATCCGCTATCACCTACACGCATAGCTACAAGTAAATCATTGATAATATGTTAAAATATGCACTATTCGCGCATCTTTTTTCTGTACGCAATGACTTCATCAAGTACAAAATTCTTGAATACTTCAACCCGTTTCGAGTGGCGCAACTCGTCAGGATAGGCCAGATAGACCGGCACCGGCGCGCTGCAATGTTCGGGTAGCACCTGAATCAGCTCGGGAAAATCGGCGATCAGATAGTCGGGCAGCGCCCCGATTCCCAATGACGAGCGCACCCCCTGAAGAATGCCGAAATAGTTGTTGACGGTCAGCACCGATTTCTTGTTGGCCTTCAGGTAGGGCAGCATCCACGCCGCCCCGGCACTGACCTGCGGCGCATCGGCGCTTTGGCTGATGATCCGGTGTCTGGCGATATCGTCGGGGTGTTTTGGCGTGCCGTTTTCCTCCAGATATTCGCGGCTGGCATAGAACTGGATGTTGACCTCCATCAGGCGACGGCGCACCAGATCGGCCTGCGAGGGTTCTTTCATCCGGATGGCCACGTCGGCCTCGCGCATGGGCAGGTCCAGCACCCGTTCCATCAGCATCAGGTCGATTTTCAGGTCGGGGTATTTGTCATAAAGTTTGCTCATGCGTGGGGCCAGCCACAGGCTGCCAAACCCGGTGGTGGTGGTCACGCGCAATTCGCCGAACACCTCGTCCTCGGAATCGCGGATGCGCGCCGAGGCCGCTTCGAGCCGTTTGGACATCGCCTTGGACGCATCAAACAGCAACTCGCCCTGCTCGGTCAGAATCAGCCCGCGCGCATGGCGGTGAAACAGCACCACATTCAGCGATTCCTCCAACCCGCGAATCTGTCGGGAAACCGCGGACTGGCTCAGATGCAGGGCCTCACCCGCATGAGTCAGGCTGCCCGCATCGGCTACCGCATGAAAAATTCGTACCTTGTCCCAGTCCATGACGCCCCCGTTTTTTGCAAGGTTACAGGAACAGATTGTCGCAGCGCAACGACAATTACGCCTCTAGCCCGATCCGGCCACCAAAATCGGCCATCGCCACGATCACCGATTCCAGCCCGCGCCCCAGTTCGGTCAGGCTATATTCGGTTTTTGGCGGGATACAGGGGTAAATCACCTTGAGCACCAGTCCGTGATCTTCCAGCATTTTCAGGCGCGCGGTCAGCATTTTGGGGCTGATTCCGCCAATCCCGCGCTGCAATTCCGAGAATCGCCGGGTGCCCGACAGCAACTCGCGCACGATCAGTGTGGTCCATTTACCATCCAGAATATCGGCGGTTTTGCGCACCGGACATCCGGCGTCGCAAATATTTCTACGAATAATAGCGTTGTTTTCCATATTGCTAACCCTTTGGCACCCTACTTACCAAAAGGTGCATACTTCCTTTTATATATCCCCCGTTCTATCTGTTTGCAACCACAACAAACGGAGATAAGACCATGAGAGCTTTACGCATATCCTTAACCATTATCGGCATTTCGCAACTGGTGCTGGGGGCGCTTTACCTGTTCGCCCCGCGGTTCTTCATCAGCCTTCAGGGGTTGGCCGAAGTGCCCGCCGATACCGCCTATCCGCTGGCCATGCTGGCAGCGCGGTTTCTGGTTTACGGGGTGGGCATGTTCGTTATCGCCCGCAATCCGGCCAAGAACATGTTCTGGCTGAACGGCATGATCGCCATTCAGGTCATCGATCTTGGCGCGGGGCTGTTCTATACCTTTACCGGCATCGTACCGCTGGCGGTTTCGGGCATGGCGATGCTGAATGCGACCGTGTTTACCGTGCTGATGCTGGCATTTCGCGGGCAGGCCGAGCAGAAACCGGCGCAGAACCTGTCGCAAAACCCCGCCTGATCCGGCCATAAATTGCGCGCCCAAAGCCCGGGCGCGCAATTTTGTGGTTATTTCTGCCAAAATCCGGCCCGCACGGGATTGTGCGTTGAAAGGTAACGCCTTCTGACCCATACTGGGCAAAACAAGGAGGGCCGCATGTCGCTGGATACTGTTTCGCTTGAAGATCGTTATGACCTTGACCGGCAACATGTTTTACTGTCCGGCACGCAGGCGCTGGTTCGCCTGACCCTGATGCAAAAGGCCCGCGATCTGGCGGCGGGGTACAACACGGCGGGCTATGTCACCGGCTATCGCGGCTCGCCGCTGGGCGCGGTCGATTTGCAGATGCAGCGCGCCGAAAAGCACCTGAAAGCCGCCGATGTGGTGTTTCAACCCGGCCTGAACGAAGACCTTGCCGCCACCGCCGTATGGGGCAGCCAAACCGCCGGCTTGCGCGGAGACGGCACCCATGACGGCGTGTTCGCCATGTGGTACGCCAAGGGGCCGGGCGTGGACCGGTCGGGCGATGTGTTCCGCCATGCCAACTTTGCCGGCACCGCTGCTTTGGGCGGCGTGGTGGCGATTATGGGCGATGACCACACGGCCGAATCCTCTACCACGCTGCACCAGTCCGAATTCACCTTTCTTGACGCGCTCATGCCGGTTCTTTCCCCCGCGGGCGTGCAGGAAATACTGGATTACGGCATCTATGGCTGGGCGCTTAGCCGCTATACCGGCACTTGGGTGGGGCTGAAAGCGGTCAAAGACACCATAGAGGTCACGCAGGTTGTCGATGCCGACCCGAACCGCGTCAAGATCAACCTGCCCACCGATTTCGACCTGCCCGAAGGCGGGCTGAATATCCGGTTGCTTGACGACCGCACCGAACAAGAGGCCCGCCTGCACGACTATAAACGCTTTGCCGCCGAGGCTTTCGCGCGGGTCAACAAGCTTGACAAACGCATGCACGGGCAGGCCGGTGCGCGCATCGGGATTGTGTCGGCGGGCAAAAGCTGGCTCGACACCGCGCATGCGCTCGAAAGCCTTGGCATTGACGACGAAACCGCGCGCGCCATGGGCATTACCACCTACAAGGTGGCGATGGTCTGGCCACTGGATATGGTCAGCTTTACCGAATGGGCCGAAGGGCTGGACCTGATTATCGTGGTCGAGGAAAAGCGCAAGCTGCTGGAAGTGCAGGTCAAAGAGGCGATTTTCAACGACCGTCGCGGCCGCCGCGTCATCGGCTGGAAAAAGGAAAACGGCGATTTGCTGTTCTCGGTCAAAGGGGCGCTGAACCCGGTTGTTATCGCCAAAAAGCTGGGCGAGGTTCTGGCCGAAGAAGGGCTGGAGACCGACGCCCTGCGCGCCGCCCGCACCGCGCTGGACGCCGCAACGCAGGTCGATAACGCCGAGCCGATCGCCCAGCGTCTGCCCTATTTCTGCTCGGGCTGCCCGCATAATTCCTCTACCAAGGTGCCCGACGGCTCGCGCGCCTATGCGGGGATCGGCTGTCACTATATGGTGCAATGGATGGACCGCAACACGCTCGGGTTTACCCAGATGGGCGGCGAGGGGGCCAACTGGATCGGCGAGGCACCGTTCAGCAAAACCGGACATGTGTTCCAGAATCTGGGCGACGGCACCTATAACCATTCGGGGCTGCTGGCGATCCGCGCGGCGCTGGCGGCAGGCACCAATATTACCTACAAGATCCTTTATAACGATGCGGTGGCCATGACCGGCGGCCAGACCAACGAAGGCGGGCTTGATGCGCCGCGCATCGCTGCCGAACTGGTTGCTGCGGGCATCAAAAAGCTGGTGGTGGTTTATGACGAAAAGGAAGACGTGGACAAGGCGCGCTTTCCAAAGGGGCTGGTATTTCATCCCCGCGCCGAACTGGACGCGGTGCAACGCGATATCCGGCAGGTCAAAGGCACCACGGCGATCCTGTATATTCAGACCTGCGCCGCCGAGAAACGCCGCCGCCGCAAGCGCGGGCAGTTTGCGCAGGCCGACCGGCTGGTGTTTATCAACCCCGATGTCTGCGAGGGCTGCGGCGATTGCGGTGTGCAATCCAATTGCGTTTCGCTGCTGCCGCTGGAAACCGAATTTGGCCGCAAGCGCCAGATCGACCAGTCGTCGTGCAACAAGGATTTCTCCTGCATCGACGGGTTTTGCCCCAGTTTTGTCTCGCTGATCGGGGCCAGGGTGAAAAAGCCCGAGGTCACCGCGCTCTCTATTCCCGACCTGCCCGAACCGGTGATCCCGCAGATCGACGGCACCTATAACATCGTTGCAACCGGCGTTGGCGGCACCGGTATCGTCACGGTGGGCGCGTTGCTGGCCATGGCCGCACATCTGGAGGGCAAAGGCACCGGCATGATGGAAATGGCCGGACTGGCGCAAAAAGGCGGTGCGGTGCTGGTGCATTGTCGCATTGCCAAGGCCCCGGGCGATATCTCGGCGGTGCGCGTGGCACTGGGCGAGGCCGACGCGATAATCGGGGGCGATCTGGTAACCACCGCTGGGCCGGATACGCTGGCGCTGATGCAGCGCGACAAAACCGGTGTGGTGTGCAACAGCCACCAGATTATCACCGGCGAGTTCACCAAGAACACCGAATTTCTGCTGCCCACCGAACGGCTCGAAGTCGCGGTCGGCTCGCGGGTGGGCGACGCGCTGACCATGGTCGATGCAACCGCGCTGGCCGAAAAATATCTGGGCGATGCGATCTATTCCAACGTGCTGATGCTGGGCGCGGCGTGGCAGGCCGGGTTGGTGCCGCTGGGCATGGAAGCGCTTGAACGCGCCATTGAACTGAACGGCACCGGCGTGGCGGGAAACCTGCAAGCGCTGAAAATCGGCCGTATGGCCGTGGCAACGCCCGATGCGTTGCAGCTTGAAAAAACCCAACAGGCAGACCCGACGCCGGAACAGGTGATCGACACCCGCGCCGCCCATCTGGAAGCCTATCAAAACAAACGGCTGGCCAAAAAATATCGCAAACGGCTGGCCAAAATCGACGACCCCCGCCTGAAACTGGCCGTCGCGAAGGGCTATCACAAATTGCTGGCCTACAAGGACGAATACGAGGTCGCGCGCCTGCACGCCCAGACGCTGGAAAAGGCGGTAGCCGAGCATTTCGAGGACGTGCAGGAAATGCGCTTTCACCTTGCCCCGCCGCTATTCGCCAAAAAAGACGCGGATGGCCGACCAGTGAAAAAAGAATACGGGGCCAGTATGATGGGCCGGTTCCGCCTGCTGGCACGGCTCAAATGGCTGCGCGGATCGTTCTTCGACCCGTTCGGGCGCAGCGTTGAGCGCCGCGAGGAACGCGCGCTGATCAAACAGTTCGAACGCGACCTCAAGGCCGGAATGTCGGTGGAACTGGCCGAACTGCCGCTGATCATCCGCGGCTTTGGCCACATCAAACTGGCCGCCATAAAACAGTATCAGGCCCAACGCAAAGCGCTGCTTGACCAGCGCGCGCCCTACTCGGGGAGCTAGGGTCAGGACCCATAAAAAAGACTCATCCTGCCGTCAGGCAGGATTCCGCTTGGTAAGAGTCACTACAGATCGCCAAAACGGGCAATGGCGCTGCTGAACACATCCGCATCCACATTGCCGCCCGAGGCCACGGCGATCACCGTTTCCGCGTTTACCTTATCCCCGTGAAACAGCGCTGCCGCCAGCGCCGCCGCGCCGCCCGGTTCCAGTACGATTTTCAAGCGTTTGAACGCCAGCGCCACCGCCATCAGGCATTCATCGTCGCTGACCACCAGCCCCGCCCCGCAAAGCCTGGCCATGATCGGAAAGGTAATTTTTCCGGCAACCGGCGTGATAATCGCATCACAGACCGACCCGGTGGTAGACGGGTTGGACAGGCGTTCTCCGGCCTTCAGGGAACGTGCCACATCGTCAAACCCTTCCGGTTCGCACGGGCGCACCTGCATCCCCGTTCCTTCCAGCGCCAGCGCCGTCCCCGAGGTCAGCCCGCCACCGCCACAGGGCACCAGCACTTCGGCCGGTCCTTGCGACTGCGCTGCAATCTCCAGCCCGACCGAGCCTTGCCCGGCAATCACCAGCGGTTCATCAAACGGGCGCACCAGCGTCAGCCCGCGTTCCTGCGCCAGACGCTCGCCGATCTCGTCGCGATCTTCGGTCGCGCGGTCATAAAGCACAATTTCCGCCCCCAGCGCCCGGGTATTGGCAATCTTCAGGGCCGGTGCATCGCTGGGC
>JALXER010000045.1 GCA_027069385.1 Paracoccaceae bacterium | reverse complement strand
GGCCCCGCCCGCCACGCCCGCCATGCAGGTTGATCAGGGCAGCGCCGCCCAAACCATTATGCAGGCCAGTGCCGCCCCCGAACCCGTGCCTCAAGCTACTCCCGAAAGCGTGGCATTGCTCGCCACTACCGGCTGGGCCGGAGAGAGCGACGCGCCCTTTGATCCGGTGTCGCTGGCTGCGGTGCAATCCTTTATGCAGCCGCTGGATGCCGATGCCGGTGCGCTGTCGGCCCGCGACAGCATCGCCAACCTGTTGTCGCGCTTGCCCTGTTCGCGCCTGTCCGCCACTTTTGTGCCCGAAAGCGGCGTGCTGGAGTTGCGTGGCCATGTGCCCGATATGGCCATGCAGGAACCGATCCTGAATGCCATTCGCGCCCAACTGGGTGAATCGATACCGGTGGGCGGCTCTATGCTGGTGCTGCCCTCGCCGCAATGTGATGTGCTAAGCGCGCTTGAAAACATCGGCCTGCCGCAAAGCGATGGCCAGAACCGCGACCCGATGCAGGTCGGGGCCGCCACGCAACTGACCACCTTTGATTATAGCGATGATGACAGGGTGATCATCAAGATGAACTCGCCCGATTTTCCGGCCTATGTCTATGTGGATTTCTTTGATGTGGACGGGCAGGTGCTGCATTTGCGCCCCAACAGGGCCGAGGCGGTTTTGCTGCACGACCCCGACACGCCGCTTGAAATCGGCCAGCAATCGGAATGGCGGGTTCGCGCACCCTATGGGCAGGAACTCGCGGTGGCCTATGGCAGTTCAGAGCCGCTCTATGAGGGGTTGCGCGATATTGTCGAACCGGCTGGCCCGTATCTGGAGTTTATCAAAGAGCGGGTGGCGCAGCTGCGCGCCGAAAACCCCGATTACAAGGGCAGTTGGGTTTACATGTTCGTGCAAACCCACGCCGCGCAATAGCGGCTAGGCCTTGGCGGGCAGCTTGAAGCCCAGCGATTTCATCACGTCCCTGATCCAGCGGGTCAGGTCGGTTTTGCGAAACTCGCGGATATAGCAATCGACGGTTTCCATTTCGGACTGCACCCGATCCAGTTCGGCGGAAAGGGTTCGCGCCAGCCTGGTCTGGGCTTTATAGAGCCGTTCGGCCGCGGGGGGCAGCGCAACAAAGGCCTCGCTTAGCTGAAAGGCCGATGCCTGATAGGACGACCCCTGAAACCCCGGCAATTCCGCGAAATTGCGGGCCGCCCTTTGCACCTTGCCGGCATAGGCGCTTAGCTGTTTATGGGTCTTGATCTGGGTGCTGGCCACCTTGAGGGTCAGCTTGCAAAGCCGCGACCGGGCTTGCAGTTGTTTCTGGTACTTCACCAGCGCGTTGATATAGCGTTTGCGCGCCGCCTGCGTGGTTTTGTGTTCATAGCCGAATTTCATAACCTGATCCCACATCTGGCGCAGCAGCTTGTCCTTGTCGGTTTTGATCGGCGGAAAGGCGGCCTTGCTGGCGCTTAACGTTGCCTTGGTGTTCTGGTCCAGATGCTTTGCCAGCTTGCGCACCTCTTGCTCAAGCTCGCCGGTACCAAACAGCGCCTTTAGTTTTTTAATGTTTTTCGGGTCGATCTCGGTGGCCTGCTTGACCTGATCCACCGTGTCATAAACATCTTTCGCCGTCCCGTAAAAATCGTACATGGATTGCAGGGTTTCAATGGATTTGAGTATATTCGCCATGATGTTCCTTACCGGTTACGCGCTGTTTGCAGCGCTTAAAATCTATGGAACCGATATAGGCCGATTTGGCTGGCGCAAAACCCGCATCCCTGCACAACCCTTGTGCAAAAATGCCCGAACCGGCCTGCGCGCAAAAAAACGGACAGCGCGGGTGCGCCGTCCGGTAAGGGATAGAAAAGCGTCGGGTCAGGCCGATTGGGCGCTTTGGGTCTGCTTGGCCAGAATCTGGTTGATTTGCTGGCGCAGCCCGCTCTGGGAATAGTCGCGCGGGATTTCCATAAAGGTAACTCCGGCCTTGCGCAGCGCCTCGATCAGGGTGGCGCGGGCGATGTATTCGTCCCCCGAGCGCACCTCGGTAGCAACCTGCTCGGCGGCCAGCACGGCCATGCCAAACTTGTCGATCACCACGAATTCAAGGGTTTTGCCTGCCAGCGCGCTAGCGGCCTGTTCGCGGTTTTCGTCATCGCGCGAGGTGATGATCTTGTCCAGGCTAAGCTGCGCCATCACCCGATAGCCGCTATGCAAATCGGCAACCGTATTTTCCAGAACCGCCAGAATCGGGTGGGCCGAACTGTCAAGCACCGAGCACAGTTTCAGGTCCGACGTGCTGACAAAGTTGAGCGCATCGGCGGGCTGGTTCTGGGCCTCGGGGGTGGTTTGGGCCATTCCGGGCATCACCGGCGGCGTGGTCAACGAGGTAAGGTTGGCAGCGGTTCCTTCCGACATGATCCGTTTGATTTCGTTCTGGTCGCGCAACTGGTTCAGCCGCATCAGGTCTTCGGGCGGGGTGACGATCGGAAAGTTGAAAGAACTGTTGACCGTGCGGCGGCGCATCTTGACCATGGTTCCGGCGATAAACAACAGGCCCAGCACGATAACAACCATGGTCATTTTGTCGGCAATTATATCCCCGACGCCGCTAAAGCTTCCAAGAATATCGTTTCCTACGCGCTCAAATTCCATGACCAGACTCCGGTTACCAATTAAAAGGGTTCAACAGCGAACTTTACTCAACCCCAGTGTTGCCTTGAAATGTGGCGAAAAAATGTACAGAGCCTTTATTTCTTGGGTTTTTTATCTATTTTCGCGTCAAACCGGCGTGGATTGCGCGAAATCTACCACAGGATATGGACCAGAAACAGCGAGACAGAGGGAAACAGCACCAGCACCACAACCCTAAGGATATCGCTGATAACAAAGGGTAAAACGCCCTTGAAGGTCTCGATAATCGGGATATCGGGTGCCATGGAGTTGATCACAAAAAGGTTCATCCCCACCGGCGGGGTAATCAGGCCCACTTCGACCACAATCAGCACCAGAATGCCGAACCACAGGCCAAAATCGGTTTCGGTCATGCCGAAATCCAGCGTCATCATCACCGGAAAAAAGATCGGAACGGTCAGCAGAATCATCGAGAGCGAATCCATCACGCAGCCGAATAGCAGATAGGCAATCAGGATAATGGTCAGCACCATCCACGGGTTAAAGCCCTGTCCCGACACAAACTGTGCCACCTCGTTTGGCAGGCCCGAACGGCCAAGGAATGAATTGTAAACGGCCGCACCAAGGATGATCAGAAAGATCATGCCGGTGGTCATGGCGGTGTCGTGAAAGGCGCGCATCAGGGTTTTGCGGGTCAGGCCACGGTTCAGCCAGGCGATCAACCCGGTGCCCGCCGCGCCGATTGCCGCGCCCTGGGTCGGGCTGAAAACCCCCTGATAAATGCCGCCAATCACCGTGACAAATACCAGCATCACCGGCCAGACTGCCCGCAGCGCGCGCATACGTTCGCGCATCGGCACCCGTTCGCGCACGCCGTCGGAACCGGGCACAAGGCGCACATAGATATTGATGGCCAGCATATAGCCCAGCATCGCCAGCACCCCCGGCACAATCGCGGCCATAAACAGCTTGGCCACGTTTTGCTCGGCCAGAATGGCATAGATCACCAGAATGACCGAGGGCGGGATCAAAATACCCAGCGTGCCCCCCGCCGCCAGCGTACCGGTGGACAGCGCACCCGAATAGCCATAGCGGCGCAACTCGGGCAGGGCGACCTGCCCCATGGTGGCGGCGGTGGCCAGACTTGAGCCGCAGATTGCGCCAAACCCCGCGCAAGCCCCGACCGAGGCCATCGCAACCCCGCCGCGCCGGTGGCCCATAAAGGCCTCGGCCGCCTTGAACAGCGCCGTGGACATGCCCCCCAGCGTCGCGAATTGCCCCATCAGCAAAAACAACGGAATGATCGACAGTGAATAGCTGGAAAACTGCCCGTAGGTCAGGGTTTTCAGCAAGCCCGAGATCGACCGGAAACTGCCGTCGATCATGTAATAGCCGCCCATGCCGGTGACCAGCATCGACAGGCCGATCGGGATGCGGATAAAGATCAGCGCCATCAGAATGGCAAAGGACCACAGGCCGATGTCAACGTTGCTCAATGGACCACTCCTGTTACCTTCTGGCGTTTGCCGGTGATCAGGCTGCGGGTCGAGCGGATTACGCAGAACGCCGCGACCCAGACAAAGACACAGGCCGCGACCAGCGCGGCGGTATAGCTCCACCAAAGCGGGATCGCCAGTATCTGGCTGACCTCGCCGTATTTCATCTTGCTCAGGGTGCCCAGATACAGCCGATAGGTGACAAAGCCCGACACCGCCAGCAGGGCACCATCGCCAATCAGGTCGATCAGCCGGTTGATGCCGCCATTCAGAAAATTGGTCAGGATCTCTACGCTGGCATGGCCACGGTTGAAGGTGACCAGCGGCAGAAAGGCAAAGATGATAAAGGCCATGGTGCCCTCGACCAGCTCGGTCTCGCCCGGGATCGGGGCGAAATCCAGCAAGAAACTGTCCAGCCCGAAGCTGCCTTGCAGATAGACCCCCAGCTTGCTGAGCGCCATGCCCGAAATGCTGAACACGCTCATCAGCATGACCGCCAACAGAACCAGCCCGCCCAGCAAGGCGCTGCCCCGCGCCAGCCCGCGCGTAAAGCCCTCGATATATGCAAACATATTACCCCCCGACAATGCTCGGGGCATTATTCAGAGTTTCGACCTCAAAGCCAGCGACTTTTTTATAGGCGCTGGCGGTTTTGGTCAGTTCTTCGCGCGTCAGCACGTCCTCGATACGGGCAAAGTCACCGCCGCAGCGCTGCTCGACCAGTTCCATGACCTGATCAGGGCCGTTGCCGCGGTTGGCCAGCACAATCGCGTTGCAAACCGGGCGGCGTTCGGTGTCATAGGCGGCAAGAGCCGCCGCGCCGACCCCGTGGCTGGCAAAATACTTGCCCAGCACGCGCGCATCGATAATGCCCTGCGTGGCCCCGTTAGAGCCGATCGGATACATGGCATGGGCCGCATCGCCCAGCAGGGTGACTCGGTTATGGCTCCAGCGATCCAGCGGGTTCCGGTCGATCATCGGGAATTCCAGAATGATATTGGCATCACGGATCATTTGCGGAATATCGAGCCAGTCAAAGGCCCAGCTTTCAAAGCGCGGCAGGAAATCGGCCAGCTTGCCCGCGCGGTTGTAATCCTCTCGGTTCCAGCTTGCATCGGGTTTGAATTTAAGCTCGGCAATCCAGTTGATCAGCGATTCACCGGTTTGCGGGTCGGGGCGGCTGATCGGGTAGGTGACAAATTTCTGGTTTTCATGTCCGGCCATGGCCATGGTTGCGCCACTAAGAAAAGGTTTGGCCGTGGTGGTGCCACGCCAAAGCACCGCACCGCCCCAGACCGGTGCGCCCTCGTCGGGGTGGAAATGGGCGCGAATGCCCGAATGGATACCGTCGGCCCCGACCAGCACCGCGCCGGTCACTTGCTTTGTGCCGGTTTTGGTGCGGATGGTGGCGCTGACGCCGCTATCGGTCTGGCTGAATCCGTCAACCTGCGCGCCGGTCTCTATGCAATCCGGCCCGAGCCGCGCCACCACCGCATCGAAAAGCATCATTTGCAGATAGCCCCGATGGATAGAGTATTGCGGCCAGTTGTATCCGGCCCACTCGCCGCGCTCCTCGGACCAGATCCGGTGGCCGGCCTTGGAAAAATAGGCGACTTCGCGGGTGCGCAGGCCGATTTGTTCGATTTCATCGGCCAGACCCATTTCGAAGATCTCGCGCACCGCATGGGGTTGCAGGTTGATGCCTACGCCCAGCGGGGTGATGTTATCGACCTGCTCGAAAACCTTGACGGGCAGGCCAAGCTCGTGACAGGTCAGTGCCAGCGACAGCCCGGCGATTCCGGCACCGGCAATCAAAACGGTCATGGTGGATTTCCTTTTGCAATGCTTTGTGAAACCATAAGGCGGGAAGCAAAGGAAAAGCCAGTGAAAACCATCCCGACAGACGAATTCGAGCGCGCCGCCCCGCAACCGGTTTGCGGCGTGGACGAGGTGGGCCGTGGCCCATGGGCCGGTCCGGTGGTCGCTGCAGCGGTGCTGTTCGATGCCGGACGGATTCCGCACGGGGTCAGGGATTCAAAGGCGATCAGCGCCGCACGACGCGTGGCATTGTTCGGAGAAATGGAGAAATCGGTGCGCTTCGGAATTGGTATGGCCAGCGTTGCCGAGATTGACCGGCTCAACATTCTGCAAGCGACGTTTCTGGCCATGCGCCGCGCGGTGGCGGCCCTGCCCGAGGTGCCCGCATTTGCCTTGATCGACGGCAACAAGGTGCCCGGGGGTTTGCCCTGCGATGCCCGCGCGCTGGTCAAGGGGGACGGGCGCTCGGTCAGCATTGCCGCTGCGTCGATCATTGCCAAGGTCACGCGCGACCGGATCATGGCCGATCTGGCACGTCAATTCCCCGGCTATGGCTGGGAAACCAACGCCGGATACGGCACCAAAGCCCATCAATACGGGCTGGCCCGCCTTGGCATCACCCCACATCATAGGTGTTCGTTCAAGCCGATCCACAACATGTTGCGTTAATGTGAAGCTTTAACAAATTATTCTAACTAATTGATTCATAAGGGATTGACGGCGAATCACTTTTGAATCATGTTAGGGAAATAACAAGTTCGAGGCAGAACACATGACTAAAGCAGACCCGCAGGCGCGCGCCACAGCGCTGCCACGCAACCAGATTCTTGACGGCGATTGCGTCGAGGTAATGAACAGCCTTCCGGCCAATTCGGTTGACCTTGTCTTTGCCGACCCGCCCTATAACCTGCAACTGAAGGGCGAGCTTCACCGCCCCGATAACAGCCGCGTTGACGCGGTGGATGACAAGTGGGACCAGTTTTCCTCTTTCGCGGCCTATGACCGGTTTTCGCGTGAATGGCTGGCAGCGGCGCGGCGCATTCTGAAACCGAACGGGGCGATCTGGGTGATTGGCTCGTACCACAACATCTTTCGGGTCGGTGCGGCCTTGCAGGATGCGGGTTTCTGGATTTTGAACGATGTGATCTGGCGCAAATCCAACCCGATGCCCAACTTTCGCGGTAAACGCTTTACCAATGCGCATGAAACGATGATCTGGGCCGGAAAGTCGGACGCGTCGAAATACACCTTTAATTACGAAGCGCTGAAGGAACTGAACGAAGGGATCCAGATGCGCAGCGACTGGGTGCTGCCGATCTGCAACGGTGGCGAGCGCCTGAAGAATGACAAGGGCGAGAAGGCCCACCCGACCCAGAAACCCGAGAGCCTGTTGCACCGGGTGCTGATCGCCTCGACCAAGCAGGGCGATGTGGTGCTGGATCCGTTCTTTGGTTCGGGGACCACGGGGGCCGTGGCGAAAAAGCTGGGACGCGATTTTATCGGCATCGAGCGCGAAGCCAAGTATCGCAAGGTTGCCGCAAAACGCATTGCCGATGTGCGCAAGTACGACAGTGACAGCCTGAAAACCACCACCGCCAAGCGCGCCGAACCGCGGGTGCCGTTTGGCAATCTGGTTGAACGCGGCATGCTGCGCCCGGGCGAGGAACTGTATTCGCTTAACGGCCGCTATCGTGCCAAGGTGCGCGCAGACGGCACGCTGGTTTCGCATGATGCGCGCGGCTCGATCCATCAGGTCGGGGCAGCGCTGGAAGGCGCGCCAAGCTGCAACGGCTGGACCTATTGGAGCTATAAACGCGAGGGGCAGAAGATCCCGATCGACATGCTTCGCCAGCAAATACGCGCCGAAATGCGCAACTGACACCCCGCCTTTGCCGCCGCGTGCCCGCTTCCCCTCGGGGAAGCTCGCAGAGCGGGGGGCTCGATGCCCCCCCGAAGCGAGTTCCGACGCGGATCAAAGGGACCATCGTTTACCGCCGATGCCTTAGGGCATCACACCTCTGCCCCGCCTTCACCGGCGGGGTTTTTTTCGGCGGGGGTAGGGGCCAGTAGTTGCGCCTGATAACGCAGGATTTGCGCGGTCCGGCGAAACCGCAGCACCAGCAGCACGATCAGCAACCCGTAAACCGGCAGGGCCAGCCATGCGTTGTGCAGCCAGATCGCCACGCCCATAAACAGGCCACCGCCCAGCGCATATTGCACCAACAGGCGGCGTTCCTTGCGCAAAACCGCCTGCATCGAAGGGGAAGGGGCGTTCATCGGATCATCACAAGCCCTTGACGCGCCATCGCTGCCGCCGCAGCAAAGCTGACCGGATCATCCGCAACACCGGCCCCGCCGGTAATAACATCCTCTATCACCGTTGCCCCGATCAAAATGCCGGCCCCTGCAACCAGCCCGACGCCGATGGCCTTGGCCCCGCCGTCTTTCAGCCATTCCCAGGCGCGTTCGTAAATCGGCACCGGCACCGGTTCTTTGACCGGATCGGGG
>JALXER010000044.1 GCA_027069385.1 Paracoccaceae bacterium | reverse complement strand
CGGTAATCGCCGCCCCCGCCGCACCGATAAACGACAGCGCCGGTGCTGGGCATGACGCTAAACCTGCCAGACAACGCCTATCTTTGGCTGGTTGCCAGCCTTGCAGCGGGCACACCGGCGCTGTCGTTTATCGGTGCGGCGGGGGCGGCGATTACCGTTGGCGTGCGCCGTGGCGGCTTGCTATTGTCGCTGCTGGTGCTGCCGCTTTATATTCCGACGCTGATTTTCGGAGCCAAGACCGCCAGCATGGCCGCCAACGGGCAAGACCCTTCCTCGGCGCTGATGCTGGTTGCGGCGCTTAGCCTGTTCACCCTTGCCCTGACCCCGTTTGCCGCCGCCGCCGCGCTGCGCACACATCTGGGCTAGGCCAAAATCAACAGGTTTTTGAAAAAAACGGGAAGGGTGGAATAATCGAGTGGGCCGCCATCCACCCGATTAGCACCATACTCATCGACCAGACGAATATTGTCTAAACATTAACAAAAATACCCCTTACAATACGGCCATTATGGACGAGCGATTGACATTTTTCAGCGCGCACATATGATCAGAACCCACTGCGCAGTATCTGCACACTACCTGCACACTAATAATGGCCCAACCATTTGACCCAGAAAAAATCAATCCGCGATACGGTTTCAGTTAACGGCGACTTATTGCGCGCTGACCGGATTGCCGCGGGTTTTTCGCAAGAGGCCCTGCTGGCCGCTTGTGACAAATCCTTTCACATCGGCACCCTGCGCCGTGCCGAGCGCAGCGAGAATATCTCGCGCATCTATCTGCACAGCATCGCGCAGGCGCTGGAACAGAATCCGCAAAAATATATTGCGGTGGCCACACCGGCCCCAAACCGCTCGGGTGTCGATATCACCGGTGACTGGGCTTCGTTCTTTGTGCAGAACCATATGGGATCCGCACCCTATGTGGTGCAGGAGCGCACCGAACTGGCGCAGATCGGGGACTCTATCACCGGGTTTTCCGAGTCCGAGTATCGGGGCAGCACCGTGCGCGATGTCTATTCCCGGCTGGAGTTGCGCGGCGATATGCTGGTCGGCCACAGCACCATGGAGGGCTGGGGCGATATCGTCGGGTTTGCCAATGTTCAGGTGGTGATCGGGCGGGCCTCGGAATGGGGCGACGGCATTGTCAGCTGGTTTGATTCCGACTGGCACAGCATCCGCTGCTCGCGCTTTATCATGATTCGCACCACCTCGCGGTTTTTTGATAACTATATGGCCGAGGCCAAAACCCTGAGGGATCAGGAAATCTCGCTATACAGGGCCCGTTTCGGGACAAACTGAAAACCCGTGCGACGCAATGGCGATTGCAACGCTGCCGGGTTCGGCGTAAACAGCCGCTATGTCTATCTGGGAATTTGCAAATCCGGTGCGATTCATGCGCCTTACTGGCCGGTTGCTGCCGTGGTTAACGGCACTGACGGTCCTCACCCTTGTCCCCGCGCTGATCTGGGGATTTTTCTTTACACCCGACGATGCCCGGCAGGGGGCGACGGTTAAAATCATCTATGTGCATGTGCCAACCGCGTTTCTGGCGATCAACATCTACTTTATGATGTTCGTCACTTCGCTGATCTGGCTGATCCGGCGGCACCATGTCTCGGCGCTGGCCGCCAAGGCCGCCGCACCGGTGGGCGCGGTCATGACGCTGATTGCCCTGATTACCGGCGCGGTCTGGGGGCAACCGATGTGGGGCACCTGGTGGGTCTGGGATCCGCGCCTGACTTCGTTCCTGATCATGTTTATCTTTTACATCGGCTATATCGCCCTTTGGGCCGCGGTGGATGAATCCGACAAGGCGGCCGATTTGACCTCTATCCTGTGCCTGATCGGCTCGGTCTTTGCGATCCTGTCGCGCTATGCGGTGAATTTCTGGTCGCAGGGGTTGCATCAGGGGGCATCGCTGTCGATGGACTCCGAAGAGCATGTTTCCGATGTATTCTGGCAACCGCTGGTGTTGGCCATTGTCGGGTTTTTTCTGTTGTTTGTGGTGCTGCTTTTTATCCGCACCCGTACCGAGATCAGGCTGCGCCGGATCAAGGCCCTGCAAGCGAGGGAAGCATAATGTTACCTGATCTGGGCAAATACCTAATTCCGGTTCTGTCGGCCTATGCCGCCATGATCGTTTTGATTCTGGGCCTGCTGGCCGTATCGCTGGCGCGCGGGAAATCCAGCAAGAAAACCCTTGCCGAGCTAGAGGAAAAGCACAAGAAGGAGCGTAGACATGGCTAAATTCAACCCGCTATTGCTGGCCCCGCCCGCGCTGTTTCTGGGCCTCGGGGTGATGTTCTGGGTCGGCCTGACCCGCGAGGGCGACCCCAATGCGTTGCCCAGCGTGTTTATCGGCAAGCCTGCGCCGAACCTTGACCTGACTCCGCTGGGCAACCAGCAGCCCCCGACCAACGAGGCCCTGCGCGAAGACGGCGTGAAGCTGATCAATTTCTGGGCCAGTTGGTGCGGGCCATGTCGCTCCGAAGCGCCGATGCTGGAGCAGATGAAC
>JALXER010000043.1 GCA_027069385.1 Paracoccaceae bacterium | reverse complement strand
CACCCCGACGGGACGGCCCCGGCGCTTTGACGCGCGCTTCTTTCTGGCCGATGCAAAGATGCTTGAAACCGACCCTGACGATTTCTCGCAGGCCTCGGATGAGCTGAGCCACCTGCACTGGATCGATCTGGCCAAGGCAAAAACCCTGGCCTTGCCGTTTATCACCGGCGTGGTGCTGTCGGAGGTGCAAAGCATCCTTGCGGCACCGGAATCGTTAAAAAAGGTGCCGTTCTTCCATCATACGCCCGAGCGTAGCGTATTCACCCTGTTATAGGGCTTGACACTGCGCGTGGCGGGTGTAGAACGCCAATTCAACTGAATGACGGGCTGCGTGTCAGCCTATCCGCGTAGGAGATGTAAACAATGGCGAAGCCAGCAACGATCAAAATCCGCCTGAACTCGACCGCGGATACCGGTCATTTTTATGTGACCAAGAAAAATGCCCGCACCATGACCGAAAAGATGGTCAAGAAAAAGTATGACCCGGTGGCGCGCAAGCATGTGGATTACAAAGAAGGAAAAATCAAATAGATTTTGCGTTCAGGTAAAATGAAAAAAGCCGGAGCATGCTCCGGCTTTTTGCTGTTTTGATGAAAAAGGCCGGGGGGGTCCCCCGGCCTTTTTCGCGTTTGGCAACGGCCATGCGTTAATCGCGAGAGCCACCCATGAGTTGAAGCAGGAACATGAAGATGTTCACGAAATCAAGGTACAGGTTCAGCGCGCCCATGATGGCGGCCTTGCCCAGCCATGCCTGCCCGTCGGGGTGGCCGGCCATTTGCAGATAGGTTGCTTTGATTTTCTGCGTGTCATAGGCGGTAAGCCCGGAAAAGATCAGCACACCAAGAAAAGAAATGGCGAACTGGATTGCCGGAGAGGCCAAGAAGATATTGACAATAATAGCGATGATCAGGCCGATAACCCCCATGATCAGAAAGCTGCCCCATGCGGAGATGTCTTTCTTGGTGGTGTAGCCATAAAGCGAAAGCCCGGCAAAGGCGATGGCGGTGATGAAGAAGGTCGAGGTGATGGAGAAACCGGTATACACCGCGAAAATCCAGCTGATCGACAGGCCCATCAGTGCGGAAAAGCCGTAGAACATCATTTGTGCCGTTGACTGTGACATGCGATTTATCATGCCGCCCATGACAAAGATCATGATCAGCGGAGCGAACATCACCGCATAGCGCAAGGGCGAGAAGAACAGCGATTCGATCATGCCGGCGGGGATCAGCATGGTGTGGGCCGCCGATGCCGGCAGGCCGAGCTTCATTGCGTCAACCACCGCAGCGGCGTCGGTTCCGAACACATAGGCCACGATTCCGGTCACGGCCAGCCCGATCGACATCAGGCCATAGACCTTGTTCATGTGGGCGCGTAGCCCGGCATCAATCACGGCCGAGCGGGAAGCGGTGCCAGCCCGGCGAATTGTTCGATTGTCGGCCATTAAGACCCTCCATTCGTTGTTAAAGCGGTTGCGGGCGCGTGATTGCACCCGTTCCTTGTGAATATCGGGTGTTTTCGCCCGTTTTTCAAGGGTGGTTATTCGCGACTGCGCAGGATTTGTGCGGGTTTGACCCCAAGCGGGCGCAGGGCAAAGGCCAATCCGGCCAGCAAGGTCGCCAAAGCGCCCCCCGCAACGATCCCCAGCGCCGAGGCCCAGTCAAAGCTGAACGCGGCTTCCATCACTTGGGTCATCACCGCCCAACCGGCGATCGAGCCGGCCAGAATGGCCACCAAACCGGCCGCCGCCCCCAGCATGATCGAACGCAGCGCAAAGCTGAGCAGGATACGCCGTCGCGATGCGCCAAGGGTTTTCAGGATGGCGGCCTCGAAGACGCGACGGTTTTCGCCCGCGGCGGCAGCGCCGATCAGCACCACAAAGCCGGTTATCAGCGTGGCGCTGGCCCCCCAACGGATTGCCAAAGTCAGGCTGTCGATGACGCTGCTGACGCGGGTAATGACCTCGCGCACGCCAATCATGGTGATGGTCGGGAATTGCTCTGCCATTTTGCGCAACAGGCGGCCGTCGGCGCTGGGGTCGGCGTAGACCGTGGCCAGAAAGCTGTGCGGCGCGCCTTGCAGGGCGTTGGCATCCCAGACCATGACAAAGTTGATCCGCATCGAGGAAAACTCGACATCGCGGAAATTGGCGATGGTTGCGGTGATGTCACGGCCAAGAATGTTGGCGGTAATGGTATCGCCCAGCTTTAGCCCCAGTTCTTCGGCCTCGGCGGCGGAGAACGACAAAAGCGGCGGGCCGGTATAGTCGGGGGGCCACCATTCACCGCTGGTCAGGCTGGAATGGTCGGGCAGGGTGGTGGCATAGGTGATGCCGCGATCCCCGTCGATTACCCAGTGCGGGCCAACCGCCTGTTTGGCCGGAATGCCGTTGATTTTGGTGATAACGCCGCGCAGCATCGGCACGGTGTTCAGCTCGGTCACGTCGGGGTCGGCGCTCATCAGGGTGCGAAAACCGTCGATCTGGCTGGTCTGGATGTCCATCACGAAAAAGGCGGGCGCGCGGTCGGGCAGGTCGCGGGTGACGGTCTGGCGCAGGTTGCTGTCGATCTGGCCGATGGTGGCCAGCACCGCAAGGCCCAGCCCCAGCGACAGGATAACGCTGGCGGTTTCTCCGCCCGGGCCGCCCACGGCCCCCAGCGCCAGCCTCAGGGCAGGCCGACCGCGCACAAAGCGCGCGCGGGCCAGCCGCGCCGCCAGCCAACGGGTCAGCCACGCCATCAGCCACAGGATCAACAGCGCCGCCAGCACGCCGACAGCGGCCCACAGGGTCAGAGTCGGATAGCCGGAAAACCACGTTGCCGCCCCGACCAGCGCGCCCGACAGCAGCGCTACCAGCACCAGATAGGGCAGGCGGGGCAGCCGCCGCCCGCCGCCGGTAATATCTCGAAACAGCCCGGCGGGGCTGATATCGGTTGCGCGGGCCAGCGGCCAGATGGTGAAAACCAGCGCGGTCAGCAGGCCATAGGTGGCGGCCTCGATCAACGGGGCGGAGTAAATGCCGCTTTCAATCGGGACGGGCAGCACATCGGCCAGCACCGGTGCCAGCAATAACGGAATACCGCCGCCCAAAACCAGCCCGATCGCGATACCCAGCAGGGCCAGCGCGCCGATCTGCAATAGATAGGTGGCAAAGATGGTGCCCCGCGTTGCGCCCAGCGATTTCAGCGTGGCGATGGTGGCGGTCTTGCGCTCCAGATAGGCGCGCACGGCGGCTGAAACGCCGACTCCGCCCACGGCCATGCCCGCCAGCCCGACCAGCACCAGAAACGAGGTCATCCGGTCCACAAACCCCGAGATCCCCGGCGTGCCGTTGCGGCTGTCTCGCCAGCGCAGGCCGCTATCGGGAAAGGCATCAAGCGTGCGCAGTTTCAGCGCCAGCAGGTCGGTTCCGGCGGGCAGGGCCATGCGGTAATGGGATTCGAACAGGGTGCCTTCGGTCAACAGGCCGCTTTGGGCCAGCGCATCAAGGCGCACGATAATGCGCGGCCCAGGTGACAGACCGGCGGTCGAGCTGTCGGGTTCAAGCGTTAGCGCGGCGCGCAGCTCGAACGGCTGGGTGCCCAGATAAACCACGTCGCCAAGCGCAATGCCCAGCCGGTCGATCAGCGCCGGTTGCGCCACCAGTCCGGGCAGGCCGTCGCGGGTTTCAAGCGCGGCCCTGATTCCGATGGCCGGATCCAGCCCGACCTGCCCGTAAAGCGGATAGGCATCATCCACGCCCTTGATCTGGGTCAGGGTGATTTCGGCGGGCCTGCCTTCGGGTTCATAGCGCGCCATAGAGCGGAAATCGACGATGCCCGAAGCGCGCTCTGAAATCGAATCGATCCAGTCCAGTTCTTCGGGCGCGGCCATGCGATAGGTGAACCGGATATCGGCGTCACCGCCCAAAAGGGTTGCCGATTCGGCCGAAAGCCCCTGATCGATCGCCTGACGCACCGTGCCCACAGCGGCAATCGCCGCCACGCCAAGCGCCAGACACAGCAGAAAGATGCGAAACCCGAGCAATCCGCCGCGCAACTCCCGCAGGGCAATGCGCGCTGAAACCGCGCTGTTCATACCAGCATTCCGTCGCGCAACTGCACCACACGGTCGCAGCGCGCCGCCAGATCGGCGGCATGGGTGACCAGCACCAGCGTAGACCCGTAGCGGTCGCGCAGGTCAAACAGCAGGTCGATGATGGCGGTGCCGGTGGCCTCGTCCAGATTGCCGGTCGGCTCGTCGGCCAGCAGGATCTCGGGACGCGGAGCCGCCGCCCGCGCCAGCGCCACCCGTTGCTGTTCACCGCCCGACATTTGCGCCGGATAATGGTGCATCCGTTCTGCCAGCCCGACCGCGGCCAGTTCGGCCTCTGCCTTGTCAAAGGCATCACGGTCACCGGCCAGTTCCAGCGGCGTCGCGACGTTTTCAAGCGCGGTCATGGTCGGAATCAGGTGGAAGGACTGGAACACAATACCCATATGGGAACGGCGAAACCGCGCCAGCGCGTCCTCGTTCATGGAGGAAAAATCCTGCCCCAGCGCGGTGATTTTGCCACCGGTTGCGGCCTCTAACCCGCCCATCAGCATCAGCAGCGACGACTTGCCCGAGCCGGACGGCCCCACCAGCCCCAGCGTTTGCGCCCGCTCAACATTCAGTGAGATTCCCTTAAGGATGTTCACATTTCCCGCATTGCCCGATAAGGTCAGTTGCGCATTCTCGAGTACCAGTGCCGGAGAGCCCATGAAACATCCGTTTTTGTTGAATTTCCTGACTATGACATATAGGCAGGTTCTGACCTTTCTCAAGGCTGGAATTTTTTTATTATTGGCGCCGATGGCCATGGCCGGACCGGTTACCATCGCGGCCTTCGGAGATTCGCTGACCTATGGCTATGGCCTGCCCGCCGAAGACGGGTTCGTGCCGCAATTGCAGGAGTGGTTGCGCGGGCAGGGCGCCGATGTGACGCTGATCAACGCGGGCGTGTCGGGCGATACCACTTCGGGCGGGGTGGCGCGGGTTGGCTGGGTGCTGGGCGACGGGGTCGATGCGGTTATTCTGGAACTGGGGGCCAATGACATGTTGCGCGGCATCGCCCCCGAACAGGCGCGCGCCAATCTGGATACCATACTGGCGCAGATCACCGCGCGCGACCTGCCGGTGCTGCTGGTCGGCATGCTGGCACCGCCCAATTACGGCGCGAAATACCAGACGGATTTTGACGCGATTTTCCCCGAACTGGCCGATAAGTACGACACGCTTTATTACCGGTTTTTTATGCGGGGGCTGGAAAGCACCGGCAAGACACGGGGCGAAATACTGGAATTATACATGCAGGCCGACCGGCTGCACCCCAATGCGCAAGGGGTCAAACTGATCGTCGCCGCAATCGGCCCCTCGGTGCTGGAATTGATCGCGCAGATTCAGCCCTAGGGCGTCGTGGCGGGTTCCAGCACGGTAATCCCCACCGCGCCGCCGCGGGCCAGATCGATATCCAGCGTCATCGGCAGGTACTCTCCGCGTCGCCACAGCACCGATAGGTCGTCATAATGCTTGGACAGCAAGTGCCCGCTTTGTCCGGTGGCGATGATAAATACCGAATTGGACGGGTTGTCGAAATCATAGACCGCACGAAATCCGGCCGCGTTGATGTTGGTAAACGGGCTGTCGCCGTATGAGCGGGTTTGGCCGCGCATCAGGGTATTGTCCCCGCCCGAGGTCTCCTGCCACAGATCGGCAAACCAGCCCAGCACCGGCAATTGCCCCAGCACCTGATTTTCGTGAAAGGCCAGATGGGCGGTGCCCCAGCGCCAGCGGTTGATATCCTTGCCGTATTTCGCCACCAGTTGTTGCAAAGCCTCGTCCAGTGCCAGCGAGGCGATGGTCTGGCAGTCCTCTATCTCGGCGGTGGTTTTGACATCGCACCAGATCGCCGCGCCGTCCACATTGCGAAACACCCGTTCGATGAACAGCGGGTTTATGCGGGTCATTTCGCCCGATAGCTGGCCCAGATCATCCCAGATCAGCCGCCCCTGCAACGCCTTGACCCATGCGGCATAGATCAGCGGTTCGGGGCTGTGCTGGCCCATTTCGCCGTTCCAGTTTGACAGCAGGTCCAGCGCCTCGCGACGGCGCGCGGTGTGGCTGCCCGGCTCGGCCCCCTGATCGGCAAACCACAGGTTCTGCCCCATCAGCGGCAGCAAAAACCGCGCCGAGATCGACACCGTGTCGGTCTGGATGGCAACAAAGCTGTCGCGGGTGTGGAACTGTCGGTCATTCAGCAGGTTGGTCGCACGCTGGATCCGCTGGGTATCGCCCCAGTCAAAACTGAAGTGCTCGGGAAAGGCCGCATCGGTGATGGCGTTGTTGGTGTTGACCACAATCCCGCTGGGCGGGTTTTCGGTATAGGGGTTTTGCGCATAGGGCAGAAAGCCCTGCCACAGATTCACATCCAGCCAGCCCTGCGACGGGATGCGCCCTTGGGTCTGGTGCGCAGGGTCGCGCATCGGAATGCGCCCCGCTGTGACTATGGCAATATCGGTCCTGTCGGCCAGAATATAGTTCATCGACGGAGCCACCAGCGGGGCCAGCGCCGCGCGCCCCTCTGCCACGCTTTGGGCCTGCATCAGGTCCAGCAGCGCCTTGATCGACTGGTCACCCTCGGCCATTCCGGTCCATGCCAGACTGATCACATGCCCCTCGGTGCGCAGCGCATCCACCCCGAATCCCGCCGCCGGAATGACCGGCCCGTTGCGGGTCCGGTAAAGGGTGCGGGTGATGTCCGGCCCGTCTGCTACGGCAATGACGGTCGGCTTGGTCTCGAACGGGACGGCCCCGTCCTCGGTCAGGTACTCGGCCTCGTTCTGCGGGTTCAGCCGCTCCAGATACAGGTCCTGATCATCCAGATAACTGGCCGTGACCCCCCAGCCGAAACCGTCGCTGCGCCCGACCAGAACCGCCGGAATCCCCGGGATGGTCGCCCCGATAACCCCGCCGCTTTGCAACTCCAGCCTGGCCAGCATGTACAGGCCCGGCGCGCTTAGTGCCACATGCGGGTCGGTGGCCAGCAAGGTGCCCCCGCCAGCCGAGCGACCGCCTGCCGCAGCCCAGGCGTTGGATGCGCCGGCCAGACCGACCGGTGCCACAGGCGAAAACGATGCGGCCGGCGCCCCCGACAAAGGCGCGGGTGTTATTTCGGGAAACAGACTCGAAAACTCCTGCAGGGCCTCGGTTTCAAGCCCGGGGGCATTGGGCAGAATATCGGCGATCCGCTCGGGCGGGATGCGAAACGACAGCTTGGCGCGCAGCACCTCCATGGCGGCCTTGTCGGTGGCGCGCAGCGCCATCAGCTTGACCAGCGCAATCGAATCCGCGGGCGACCACGGCGCTATTGCATTGGAATACAGGAAAAATTCCGGCGCGCCCCGACCAAGCGCCTGTTGGCGTACCGTATCGACCCAGGCGTTGACCCCGGCGGAATAGGCGGTCAGCAGCCGCAGGGTTTCCGGAGTCTGCTGCGCGACGGCGCGTTGTGAAATCGCGTAAATATCCAGCGCGCGCATCAACAGGTCGCTCGCGACCGCGTCCTCGCCAAACAGCTCGGCCAGCCGCCCTTGTGCGGTGCGCCGCATGATCTCCATCTGCCACAGCCGGTCTTGCGCATGGGCAAAGCCAAGGCCGAACAGCACATCGGTATCGCTGCTGCCCAGAATATGCGGGATCGCATGGGAATCGCGGATAATCTCCAGCCTATCGCCGATTTCGGGGCGGGTATAGCGCGCGTCATAGTCGGGCAGGGACTGCGCGGCCAGATAGTAGACCAGCCCGAAGGTAACGCCCGCCAGCACCAGCAGCGCCACAAAAGCCAGTGATATCCAGCGAAACAGTTTGGTCATTGCGCGCGTTTCCGGTTTGATTGGTTGACGAGCCGCCAATAGCAGGCCACAAACACCTTAGCAATACATAGTCAGGAGACAGAGCATGACAAAACTAGCATTTCTGGGGCTGGGCGTGATGGGGTATCCCATGGCCGGACATCTGGTTGCAGCAGGGCACGAGGTCACGGTTTACAACCGCACCGCTGCGAAATCGGCGGATTGGGCGGCGCAATATGGCGGGGCCAGCGCCCCCACACCGGCGCAGGCCGCGCAAGGGGCCGAGGTGGTGTTTGCCTGTGTGGGCAACGATGACGATCTGCGCGCGGTTACCACCGGCGCGGACGGGGCCTTTGCGGCTATGCAACCCGGTTCGGTCTTTGTGGACCACACCACCGCCTCGGCCAATGTCGCGCGCGAACTGGCAGCGCTGGCCGACGGGTTCGATTTTATCGATGCACCGGTTTCGGGCGGGCAGGCCGGTGCGGAAAACGGCGTGCTGACGGTAATGTGTGGCGGGGATCAGGGCGCATTCGCGCGGGTCGAACCGCTGATTGCCGCCTATGCGAAATCCTGCCGGTTGCTGGGCGGCAGCGGCGCGGGGCAACTGACCAAGATGGTGAACCAGATTTGCATCGCCGGTCTGATGCAGGG
>JALXER010000042.1 GCA_027069385.1 Paracoccaceae bacterium | reverse complement strand
CCCTAAGGCAGTTTCTGCAACAACGGTAGCAAGCGGCCCATATCGGGGCCGTGAGCGCGGCCTGTCAGTGCCTTGCGCAGCGGCATGAACAGGCCGCGACCCTTACGCCCGGTGGCTGCTTTTACCGCGCCGGTCCAGCTTTTCCATGTGGTTTCGTCATGGGGTTGCGGGGGCAGCAATTGCAGTGCCTGCGCAACAAACTCGGCATCCTCGGCGGCGATATCGGGGCTGGCCCCGTCGCGGCACAGCGCCCACCAGTCGGCGATTTCGCCGCGGGTCGATACGTTCGGGCGAATGGCCTCCCAGAACGGCCCGACCAGCGCATCGGGAATGCCCAGTTCGCGCAACTCGGCCTGCATTACATCCAGCCCCAGCCCGTGCAGCACCTTGGCCGACAGCGGCAGCAAGTCGTTTTCGTCAAACTTGGTGGGTGATGCGCCAAAATGCGACAGATCGAACCCCGAAACCAACTCGTCGATCGAGGCCGCCACCTCGACCGAATCCGAAGAGCCGAGCCGCGCCATCAGCGACAGAATCGCCATCGGTTCAACCCCTTTGGCGGCCAAATCGCGCAGCGCAAGGGTGCCAAGGCGTTTGGACAGGGCCTCTCCGGCGGGGCCGACCAGCAGGGAATGGTGGGCGAATTGCGGGTGGTCATGGCCCAGCGCCCGCATGATCTGGATTTGCGTGGCGGTGTTGGTCACATGGTCAAGGCCGCGCACCACATGGGTCATGCCCATTACGGTATCATCCACCACCGAGGCCAGCGTATAAAGCACCTGCCCGTCGGCGCGCAGCAACACCGGGTCGGACAGGCTGGCGGCATCGATGGATTGCGGCCCCAGAATCCCGTCCTGCCATTCGATCCGGGTCCGGTCCAGTTTGAAACGCCAATAGCTGCCATGCTCGGCGCGCAGCACGTCTTTTTCGGCCTCGGACAGGTCCAGCGCGGCGCGGTCATAGACCGGCGGCAGCCCCATGTTCAGTTGCTTCTTGCGCTTTAGGTCCAGCTCCAGCGGGGTTTCGAAACATTCATACAACCGGCCCATGTCGCGCAGGCGTTGCGCCGCGTCCGCATAGCGATCAAGGCGGGCCGACTGGTGCTCTATGCGGTCCCATTCCAGCCCCAGCCATGTCAGGTCTTGCCGGATTGCCTCTATGTATTCGGGTTTGGAGCGCACCAGATCGGTATCATCGATGCGCAACACAAAGGTGCCGCCGTTTTGCCGCGCAATCAGATAGTTGAACAGCGCCGCGCGCAGGTTGCCAATATGCAGATAGCCGGTGGGCGAAGGGGCAAAACGGGTGGTGGTCATGAAACGGGTCCAGCTTGGTTGTTTGCAACGGCTAATAGGCGATTTTGCGGGGTAAAGAAAGCGAAAGATTACGGGCTTGCTGTTCCCGAGTAAATCGCTTAGGTAATGGCAGCGCAGAAAGAGACCGCCCATGTATATCTATATCCTGCTGTTGCATATCCTCGCCGCGAGTATCTGGACCGGTGGTCACCTGATTCTGGCCTTTACCGTGCTGCCCCGCGCGCTAAAGGCCGCGGACCCCGACATTCTGGCCGACTTCGAACAGGGGTTTGAACGCATCGGCATACCGGCGCTGATCGTGCAGGTGGCCAGCGGGCTGTGGCTGGCCTATGACCTGCTGCCCGATGTCGGCGCATGGTTTGCCTTTGACAATGCCGTGGATACCAGCATCGCGATAAAGCTTGGCCTGCTGGCCGCGACCGCCGGGCTGGCGCTAAATGCGCGCTTTCGGGTGATCCCGACGCTTAGCGCGCAAACTCTGCCGCTTATGGGCTGGCACATCCGCGCCGTTACCCTGCTTGCGGTGCTGTTTGTGGTGGTTGGCGTCGGGCTGAACGCGGGCGGGTACTAGGACGGGTCGCGCCAGCGGTTGACGATCGGATAGCGCCGGTCCAGCCAAAAGGCCTTGAGCGTCAGGCGCGCACCCGGTGCAGACTGGAAGCGTTTGTATTCGCTGATATAAATCAGATGCTCGACCCGCTTGACCGTTGCACGATCCAGCCCCGCTGCCACCAGATCGGCCACCGATTGTTCGTGGTCGATCAGCCCTACCAGTATCCGGTCGAGCACATCATAGGGGGGCAGCGAATCCGAATCCTTCTGGTCCTCGCGCAGTTCCGCCGTGGGCGGTTTGTCGATAATCGCGGGCGGGATCACCACACCGGCGGGGCCGCGCATCCAGTCGAAATGATGAGCGTTGCGCCAGCGGCAGGACTCGAAAACGCGGGTTTTATACAGGTCTTTGATCGGGTTATACCCGCCCGCCATATCGCCGTAAATCGTGGCATAGCCCACCGCCACCTCGGATTTGTTGCCCGTGGTCAGCAGCATGTCACCAAATTTGTTCGACATCGCCATCAGCAGCAGCCCGCGCAGGCGCGACTGGATGTTTTCCTCAGTCACGTCTTCGGGCAGGCCGTCAAACAGCGGCGCAAGCGTTTGGGTGATCGCCGCCCTGCCCGCGCCAATCGGCACCGTGTCCAGCCGGATACCCAAGGCGTCGGCCAGCGCGCGCGCATCGTTCAGCGATTCAGGGCTGGTATATTCCGAAGGCAGCATCACCCCGCGCACATTTTCCGGCCCCAGCGCATCGGCGGCAATGGTCGCCACAATGGCCGAATCAATACCGCCCGACAGGCCCAGCAGCACCCGCTTAAAGCCGGTTTTGCGCATATAATCGCGCAGCGCCTCGACCATGCAGCGGTAATCCTGCTCCCATTCGTTGCCGTGGATATCGCGTTCGCCGGTCAGGGCCACCCAGCCAGAATCGCGCTCCTCGAAATCCACATGGCGGATTGTTTCATCAAAAACCGGCAGTTGCACCGCGAGTTCACCACCCGGGTTCAGCACAAAAGTTGCGCCGTCAAACACCTGATCATCCTGCCCGCCAACCATATTCAGATAGACCAGCGGCAATCCGGTTTCGACCACGCGCGACACCATCAGGCTGATGCGCAGGTCATGCTTGTTGCGCCGATAGGGCGAGCCGTTGGGAATCAGCAGAATTTGCGCGCCGGATTCGGCCAGCGTTTCGGTCACGTCCACATGCCAGGCATCCTCGCATACCGGCGAGCCGATGCGCACTCCGGTCACCTCGAACGGTCCCGAAATCGGGCCGCTATCGAAATAGCGCTCCTCGTCGAACACATCTTCGTTGGGCAGGTGGAACTTGCGCGCCACCACGCTGGTTTTGCCATCCTTGAGCAGAAAATAGGCGTTATACAGCTTGCCATCCTCGACCAGCGGCGCACCGATGGTCAGGGCCGGACCGGTGGCGCAATCGGCCGCCAGTTGCGCCAGATGCGCCGCGCAATCCTGCAAAAAGGCCGGACGGGTCACCAGATCCTGGGTTTGATAGCCGGTCAGGAACATTTCAGGCAGGGCCACCAGATCGGCCCCCGCCGCTGCACCGGCCCGATGCGCTGCGCGGGCTTGCGCGGCATTTGCCTCGAAATCCCCCAGTGTCGGGTTCAACTGCGCCAGCGTCAGGCGGAATTTTGCTGTCATCACAGGCTCCAAAGCTTCCCGGTTTTCAGAGAAATAGCCATTGTTTTGCCACAAACACAAGCTCAACTGGCAATCAAGTGGTGCATTTGGTAAAAAACCGTTGTCAGGCGGAGTGTTAACTCCTAATGTCTGACAAACTGTGCTAGAATGCAGTGTATAACCTATGGAGGCCCGGTATTTGTATAGCCGGTGGAGTAATTTGAAACATCGTCACTTGTTAAGTTCCGCGTTTATCGGTTTGTCACTTGTTGCTGGTCCGGGGTTTTCGCAAGAAACCACCACCGAAACCAAGCAATACGATACCGGCGGCATTTATGAAGGGGAGTTTCTGAACGGCAAGCAGCACGGCCAGGGCACCTATCGCCTGCCCAACGGGTACGAGTATTCGGGCCAGTGGGTCGAGGGGCGGATCGAGGGCATGGGCACGGCACGCTTCCCCAACGGTTCGGTCTATGTGGGCGAGTTTGTCAATGGCCGCCCCGAGGGCACCGGCAAGATCACCTTTGAAGATGGCGGCACCTACGAGGGCACATGGCTGGACGGCAAGATTACCGGTACCGGCATCGCCACCTATGCCAACGGGGTTGTTTATACCGGTGATTTTGTCAACGCGGTGCATCACGGCACCGGCACCATGACCAGCCCCAACGGCTATATCTACGAAGGCACCTGGGAGGACGGGGTCAAGCACGGCCACGGCAGAATCACCTATCCCGACGGCGCAATCTACGAAGGCGAAATCCAGCATGGCGTGCGCGAGGGGCAAGGCACCCTGACCCTGCCCGACGGGGTAACCTATGTGGGCCAGTGGAAAAACGGCCAGATCAACGGCACCGGCGTGCTGACACAGGCCAACGGCGACCGCTACGAGGGCCAGATGGTCAACGGCCAGCGCGAAGGGCAAGGCGTGGCGATCTATGCCAATGGCGACCGCTATGAAGGCGGCTTTCTGGCCGACCAGCGCCACGGTCAGGGCACCTTTACCGGCACCGACGGCTATTCCTATACCGGCACCTGGTCCGAAGGGCACATTACCGGCGACGGCACCGTGACCTATCCGGACGGCTCGGTCTATACCGGCAGTTTCCTGAACGACGTTGCCAACGGCAAAGGCAAGATCGTCTATGCCGACGGTTCATCTTACGAGGGCGACTGGGTAAACGGCGTGATCGAGGGCACCGGTGTGGCGCGCTATGAAAACGGGTTGGTCTATGAAGGCCAGTTCCACAATGCCAAGAACCACGGCACCGGCACCATGACCTACCAGGACGGGTATCAGTATACCGGCGAATGGAAAGACGGGCTGCGCGACGGTCAGGGCGTGGCCACCTATTCGGATGGCACGGTCTATACCGGCAGCTTTGTGGCCGGTCAGCGCGACGGGATTGGCACCATCACCATGCCCGACGGGTTCGAATATACCGGCAACTGGTCGGGGGGCGAAATCGACGGCGAAGGCACGGCCCGCTATCCCAATGGCGATGTTTACGAAGGCTTCTTTTCCAAGGGCCAGCGTCAGGGGCGCGGCGTGATGCGCTATGCCAGCGGCGAAGAATATGACGGGTTCTGGGCCAACGGCAACCCCGCCACCGAGGACGAGGCAAACGCCGCCGCCGCTGCCGCCAGCCAGTAAGCTATGCCAGCAGGTCTTGCGCGGATGTAACCCGCGCATAGGTGCTCGACAGCGCCGCCATAATAGTTGCGTGGACCTGCGCCGCGGGCACCCGTAACCCGTTGAACTCCTGCGCCTTTGCCGCGCAGGCATCGGCGGGCAGCGTGACCTTGAAGCCCAGATCAACCGCGCCGCGCGTGGTGGCGTCGATGCACATCTGGCTCATGGCACCACAAATCACCAGTGTTTCGACTTGCGCAGCCTGCAGGATTTCCAGCAGGCCGGTATCGACAAAACTGTTGGGGCGATGCTTCAGCACCACCGGTTCATCGGGCAAGGGCTGCACTACGGGGTTGATCTGCGCCCCGGCGCTGCCATGGGCAAAGAACGGCGCGCCCTTTGACAGGATCTCGTGGCGCACATGCACCACCATCCGGTTGTTTTGGCGAAAATGGGCCAGCAGGCAAGCGGCATTGGCGGCCGCGGCCTCCATCCCGTCCACCGGCCAGCGCCCGTCTGGAAAATAGTCGTTCTGGATATCCACAAGGATCAATGCGTCATGGGTCATAAAGGGTCCTTTCCCGTTTTACACGGTTTACCCGACCCGCCCGAGCCGGTACATTGGCAGATATGACAATAACCATGCAGAACCTGCCAACATGACCACCGCCCGCCTTGCCATTCTTGCCTATCCCGGCGTTCAGCAGGCCGCGGTGCTGGGGCTGGCGGATCTGTTTACGCTGGCAAACCGGCTGGGTCAGGGCAGGGTTGAGACGCGCATCATCGATGGCTCTACCCTGCCCGATATGCGCCTTGACGCGGTGCTGTTGCCGCCTAATATCAGCGGTGCGCGCGGGCAGGACGACACGGCGATCCACCGGTTTCTGACCCGCCAACATGCCCGCGGCTGTATGCTCGGCGCGGCCTGCGCGGGGGTGTTCTGGCTTGGCCATGCCGGATTTCTGGACCGGCGCACCGTCACCACCCATTGGGCACTGGCACCCGAATTCCGCGCGACTTTTCCAGCCGCCAACCTGCAACCCGACCACCTGTTGATAGAGGAATTCGACCTGATCACCGCCGGGGGCATGATGGCCTGGGTCGATCTGGGCCTGTGGTTTGTCGAGCATTTTCAAGGCTATGACACCGCCGCGCGGACCGCCCGACATCTGCTGGTAGACCTGCGCGGGCGTGAACAACGCCACTATCGCCGGTTTGTGCCCTTCCTGACCCATGGCGACCACGCCATCCTGTCGGTGCAACACTGGCTGGAATCGCGCTATCCCGAGCGGATCGGGGTATCGGACATGGCCGCGCGCGCCGCCCAAAGCGAACGCAGCTTTATACGCCGTTTCAAGACCGCCACCGGCCTGACCCCGGGGGCCTATCTGCAAGCGCTGCGCATCGAAAAAGCCTGCACCTTGCTGGCGCACAGCCCCGAACCGGTTGCGCGGATTGCGTGGGATGTGGGCTATGCCGACGTGCCCGCCTTTACCCGCGCCTTCAAGTCGATCACCGGCCTTGCCCCGCGCGCCTATCGCGCCCGATTCAAGCGCTAGGCCTACGCCCTAGTGCCCACCGCCCATCCGGCCGGTTTTTACTTCGTAATCCACCGCAATACGGTAATCGGGGTCGTCGTCCGTATCGACGATCAACTGGCCGGCATTGCTTAGCAGCTTGTGGCAATCCGGCGTCAGGTGGCGCAGTTGCAAGCGCTTGCCGGCCTTTTGATACTTTTCCGCTACTGCCTCGATTGCCTGCAGGGCCGAATGGTCCACCACCCGCGAATCCATGAAATCGAGGATCACCAGATCGGGGTCGTTTTTGGGGTTGAACAGATCGATAAAGCTGCCCGCCGAGCCAAAGAACAGCGGCCCGTCGATTTCATAAACCAGCGCGCCCTGCTCGGACTGCGAGGGGCGCGGCAAGGCACGAATGCGCGAGGCTGCGTTCCACGCATAGACCAGCGCCGAAAAGATCACCCCGACCACCACCGCCGTTGCCAGATCCTCGGCCACGGTCACGCCGGTAACCAGCAGGATCACCAGCGCATCCGAACGCGGCACCCGACGCAGCACCGCGATGCTCTGCCAGGCGAAGGTGCCGATCACCACCATGAACATAACCCCGACCAGCGCCGCCAGCGGGATCAGCTCTATCAGGCCCGAGCCCCACAGGATAAAGGCCAGCAAAAACAAGGCGGCGGCGATGCCCGACAGGCGCGTGCGCCCGCCCGATTTGACGTTGATCATCGACTGCCCGATCATCGCGCAGCCCCCCATGCCGCCAAAGAACCCCGTCACCACATTGGCCGTGCCCTGCGCCAGCGACTCTCGCGAGGCGCCGCCGCGCTGGCCGGTCATAGTCCCGACAAGGTTCAGGGTCAGCAGGCTTTCGATCAGGCCGACAGCGGCAAGGGTCAGGGCAAATGGAAAGATGATTTTCAGGGTTTCCCAGGTGAAAGGCACATCGGGAATGGCGAAATCCGGCAGCCCCCCCTTGATCGAGGCCAGATCACCGACGCTGCGCACCGGCAGGTCAAAGCCGATCACAATGGCCGAAATGATCCCGATGGCCGCCAGCGGTGCCGGTACGAATTTGGTAATTCTGGGCGCGACATAGATGATCGCCATAGTGCCCGCAACCAGCGCCAGAGTCAGCCACAGGGTCGGGCCGCTCATCCAGACCTGATCCTCGCCGGTGCCGATCTTGAACTGTTCGAGCTGCGCCTTGAAAATGACGATCGCCAGCCCGTTGACAAAGCCGAGCATTACCGGATGGGGAACCATGCGAATGAATTTGCCCAGCCGGAACACGCCGGCCAGAATCTGCAAAACGCCCATCAAAATGACGGTGGCAAACAGGTATTGCGGCCCGTGCTGCGCCACCAATGCAACCATCACCACGGCCAAAGCACCGGTCGCCCCCGATATCATCCCCGGACGTCCGCCCAGAACGGCGGTAATCAGACCGACCATGAATGCGGCGTAAAGCCCGACCAACGGTGCGACTCCGGCAACAAACGCAAAGGCAACCGCCTCGGGCACCAGTGCAAGCGCCACGGTCAGCCCCGACAGGATCTCGATGCGCACCTGTGCCGCGCCAATCGTGGCCATCTGGGCGGTTGCACCGGGTAAACGTTTAGCGAAATCGGCAAGGGTGGTAGGTCGGGTCACAAGCATATCCTAATCAACGGCGAACCGCCCCATTACTCCATAGCCCCCCAAAAGAAAACCCCCGAAGCACACATGCGAAAACCGGGCGCTCCCGCAGTCCAGCCTTGTGTTTGGCAAGCCAAACAAAAGGCTTCCCTTTGGGCCGGGCCGACCTTCGGTCGGCCCCGGGGGCCAGCCCCCGTACCCCCGTCACATG
>JALXER010000041.1 GCA_027069385.1 Paracoccaceae bacterium | reverse complement strand
GTCGCCGGGGGCGGCGCGGGTTGGGCCTGCACCGGCTGGTCCTCGGGGACAACCCGTTGCGGGGGCGGTGCCAGCGTGGTTTCCGGCCCGATTCCGGCGGTTTCATTGCCCGCAAGCACCGCGTTGACATCCAGCCCCTGATTCGGAACTTGCTGCCCGCCCGGATCATCGGGGCGCGCGCGGGCTTCGCCGTTCAAGGCCTGAATAACCGGCACCTGATTGGCATCGCGCCGGCCCAGTTGATAGACCCAGTAGACCACGCCAACGATCAGCAACAACGAAACTACCCCGCCGATGACACTGGCAATCGACAGGCCCGAGGGCTCCTCGCCCTCCGGTGCATCATCCTCTTTCCCGGCTTTCTGGCCATAAATTGCCCATAGCCGATTCCGGGTTGATTCGGTCTGGTTATCTATCATTAAATACATGCCCTTCATCGCCCACTATAAATAGTGTGCGTCTCTGCTCCAACCCCTAAATGTGCCTTTTCGTGCGTTTAACGCATCTCTTTCATGGGGGTCACGCCAAGAATACCAAGACCGGCGGAAATAACAACTGCCACGGCGCGGATCAGCGCCAGTCGGGCGGTGCTCAGCGCTTTGTCGCCGGTGATAAAGCGCATTTCAGGCTCCACCTTGCCCAGATGTTGCAGGGAATGGAATTCCGAGGCCAGATCGAACAGGTAGAACGCGATCCGGTGCGGTTCGTGATGCGAGGCGGCCAGTTCGACCAGACGCGGCCATTCCGCCAGCTTTTGCACCAGCGCCAGTTCGGCGGGGTGTTGCAGGTGTGCCGTGTCGGCAGCGGCCAGTTCGGAATCCGCCGGATTGCCAGCCTTGGCCATCACCGAATGCACCCGCGCATAGGCGTATTGCACATAGAATACCGGATTGTCGCGCGATTGCTCCAGTGCCTTGGCAAAGTCGAAATCGAGCGGCGCGTCATTCTTGCGGGTCAGCATGACAAAACGGGTGACATCGGGGCCAACCTGCTCAACCACATCGCGCAGCAGCACAAAGGTGCCGGCGCGTTTGGACATCTTGAACGGCTCGCCGTTCTTGAACAGCCGCACCAGTTGACACAGTTTGATATCGAGCGGCACCTTGCCGTCGGTCAACGCCGAAACCGCCGCCTTCATCCGCTTGACATAACCGCCGTGATCGGCGCCGAACACGTCGATCAACTCGTCAAAGCCGCGCTGTACCTTGTCATAATGATAGGCAATATCGGGGGCGAAATAGGTCCAGCTGCCATCGGATTTTTTCACCGGGCGGTCCACATCGTCGCCGTGCTCGGTCGATTTGAACAGGGTCTGTTCGCGCGGCTCCCAGCCTTCGGGCTCTTTGCCCTTGGGCGGGGTCAGCACCCCCTGATAGATCAGGCCCTTTTGGTCCAGCGCCTCCAGACAGGCCTCGATCCTGCCGGTGCCGTACAAGGATTTTTCGCTAAAGAACACATCCATTTCAATGCCCAGAAGCGCAAGGTCCGAACGGATCAGCGCCATCATTTCGTCGGTGGCAAAATTGCGGATATCCTGTAGCCAGACATCTTCGGGCTGGTCCAGATAGGCCGCACCCACCCGTTCTTTCAACGCCTGCCCCACCGGTATCAGATAGTCGCCCGGATATACGCCGTCGGGAAAGGACACCGGGCGGTCATGGGCCTCCAGATAGCGTAAATAGACCGAACGCGCCAGCGTGTCGATCTGGCTGCCGCCATCGTTGATCACATATTCCCGCGTAACGTCATAGCCCGCAAACGAAAGCAGGCTGGCAAGCGCATCGCCAAATACCGCGCCGCGCGTATGCCCCACATGCAACGGGCCGGTGGGGTTGGCCGAGACGTATTCCACGTTGATCCTGCGCCCCGCCCCGAGGGCCGAACGGCCAAAGGCACTGCCCTGCTTGATGGCTTGGGGGATGGTCTGCAACCAGACCGCGCTGGCCAAGCGCAGGTTCAAAAACCCCGGTCCGGCCACGTCGGCGCTGGCAATGCGCGGATCATCGAGCAGCTTGCCGGCCAGCGCCTGCGCAATATCACGCGGTTTCATACCGGCCTGCCGCGCCAGCACCATCGCCGCATTGGTGGCCATATCGCCATGCAACGGATCGCGCGGCGGTTCAACGGTAACGTTGGCAAAGTCCAGATCGGCAGGCAATTCGGCCCCCGTCTGAAGCGCGCTAAGGCTGTCGAGCACAAGGGTTTTCACATCGGCAAAAAGGTTCATCACATTACTTCCAGTTGGAGTCGGCGCGACATAGCATAAGGGATCGCAAACAGCCAGACCAGAACAAACCCGGGTGCTCCCGCACTCCAGCCGCGTTTGCTTGCGCAAACACGACTTCCGTTTGGGCCGGGCCGCCCTGCGGGCGGTATGGGGGCGTTCCGCCCCCTCGCGACATGCGTCGCTCCCCCCTGAGAGTATTTGTTGAAGAATGAAGTCTAATTCCTTCTTCTTTTCCCAAACATCCCGCAGGTGAATGGCGCTTGCGCCAGAGGGGGCTGGCCCCCTGCTTGTGCATGCACAAGCTC
>JALXER010000040.1 GCA_027069385.1 Paracoccaceae bacterium | reverse complement strand
TATGCGCACCGGTGGCGATGATCTGGCGCAGATGCTGGCCCTGATGGGGGTCCGGCCGGTCTGGGACGGGGCCAGCCGTCGGGTAACCGGATTCGAGGTAATGCCGCTTAGCGTGCTCGACCGGCCCCGCGTCGATGTAACCCTGCGTATCTCGGGTTTTTTCCGCGATGCCTTTCCCGCGCAGATCGACCTGATCGACAGCGCCTGCCGCGCGGTAATGGCGCTGGACGAACCGGCCGACATGAACCCCGCCGCAGCGCGATTCCGGGCCGAGGGCGAGGGCGCGCGGGTGTTTGGCTCCAAACCGGGGGCCTATGGCGCCGGGCTGCAAGCGCTGATTGACGAACGGCTCTGGAGCGACCATGCCGATTTCGCCGAGGCCTATCTGCAATGGGGCAGCTATGCCTATGGCGGCGGGGCCGGTGGCGCTCCGGCGCGCGCGGCACTGGAACAGCGGCTGAAACAGGCCGAAGCGGTGGTCCACAATCAGGACAACCGCGAGCACGACATTCTGGACAGTGACGATTACTATCAGTTCGAGGGCGGTGTGGCGGCAACCATCCAGCACCTGCAAGGCCATGCCCCCAAGGTTTACCACAACGACCATTCCCGCCCTGAACGCCCGGTGATCCGCACCCTAGAGGAAGAAATGTCACGGGTGATCCGCGCCCGCGTGGTCAACCCCAAATGGATCGACGGCGTCAAGCGCCACGGCTATAAGGGCGCGTTCGAAATCGCCGCGACGGTCGATTACATGTTCGCCTTTGCCGCCACCACCCGCGCCGTCAAAAACCATCACTTCGATCTGGTCTATGGCGCATTTGTCGAAGACGAAGAGACCCGCGCCTTCATTCAAACCGCCAACCCCGCCGCCCTTGCCGAGATCGCCGCACGGTTTCAGGAAGCCATAGAGCGCGGCCTGTGGCAACCGCGCAGCAATTCGGCCAGCATATTGCTGGAACGGTTTGCCGGCCGTGCGAAATGACAGGAATGCCAGAAATACGTGAGGTCTTTGGCCCGCAAGAAAAGGCGACCATATGTCAATCGGTCATAGCCGCTTTGCCAGCCTGGTTTGGCGATCAAGAAACCAACGACGAATACATCTCGGACGTCAAAGAAATGCCGCTATTTGCGGCGTTCAATGGCATTCAGCTTTGCGGGTTTGTCGCCCTGAACCCAACCAGTGATAGCGCTATGGATATTCACGTCTTGGGGGTTGTCCCTGACTGGCATCATCAGGGTGTCGGAAAGGCGTTAGTGAACGCCGCCAAAGCGTATTCAGCCGCCAAGGGCGCTTTGTTCCTGACCGTCAAAACCCTTGGGCCTTCGTTCAAAAACGCCGATTACGCAAAAACCCGTTGGTTCTATCTAGCGGTTGGATTTTACCCCCTGGAGGAACACCTCGACTACTGGGGCAAAGGGGTGCCGTGTTTGCAGATGTGCCAATGGATCGGGTCTTGAACCACAGCATTCTTTATGGCGTAAAACCCGCAATCTGACCCACTGTGTCGGGTTGCGGTTTGAACCCGATGGACAGTTCAACCTATATGCGCCGTTTGGTTTGGCCGATATTTTTGCCATGCGGATTGTGCCCGACTATGTGGCTAATACCCGCGAAACGCACCACGCCAAGGCGGCGCGGGCGTTAACCTGCTGGCCGGAACTGGCCGCCATTGCGTGGGGCGACTGATTTGGCGGGTTTCTCCGACAACCCGTCGCTAAATGAACCCCTTGCCCTGCGCCTCTGTGCTTGTATTCTGCAAACACCCTCTTTTGTACGGAATCCATACATATGTCAGACTCCATTTCTTTTACGCTTGATGGCAAATCCGTAACGGCGCAGCCCGACGAAACGATCTGGCAGGTGGCCAGGCGCCATGCAACCGAGATTCCGCACCTGTGCCATGCCGACCGGCCTGGCTATCGGGCCGACGGGAATTGCCGCGCCTGCATGGTCGAAATCGACGGAGAGCGCACCCTGGCAGCATCCTGCATTCGCCAGCCCGAGCCGGGCATGGTGGTGCAAACCGGCAGCGCGCGGGCCAGCTCGGCGCGCAAGATGGTGATGGAACTGCTGCAAGCCGACCAGCCCGCCGGAACCGACAGTCATTTTGACCACATGGCCGCGCAGACCGGCGTGACAGACAGCCGCTTTCCGGCGCGTGAATCCGTGCCGCTGCTCGATCATTCCCATGTGGCGATGCAGGTCAACCTGGAGGCTTGTATCCAGTGCAACCTGTGCGTTCGGGCCTGCCGCGATGTGCAGGTCAACGATGTGATCGGCCTGTCGGGCCGGGGCCGGGGGGCCGAGATCACCTTTGACCTCAACGATCCCATGGGGGCAAGCAGTTGCGTGGCCTGCGGCGAATGCGTACAGGCCTGTCCGACCGGTGCCCTGATGCCCGCCACGTTGATGGATGCAGATGAAACCGGCAACAGCCGTGATTTCGACCGCGAAGTGGCCAGCATCTGCCCGTTCTGCGGCGTCGGCTGTCAGCTTAGTTTCAAGGTTCGCGACGAAAAGATCGTATCGGTGGACGGGC
>JALXER010000039.1 GCA_027069385.1 Paracoccaceae bacterium | reverse complement strand
GGGTTTGTTCGGCCCGCTCGGGGTCGTAATCCAGCGGCGTAAACCCCGCCAGCCCCAGAATGACCGCGCGGTCGGTGGCGTGCCCCTTGCCGGTAAAGGCCAGCGAGCCATGCAGCGAACAGCCCAGCCCCGCCAGATCCGCAGCCCCCGGAATGGTGCCCTGCCCCCTTGCCAGCATATCCACAAACCGGCGCGCCGCCACCATCGGGCCAACCGTATGCGAAGACGACGGCCCGACGCCGATCTTAAACACATCGAAAATGCTCAGAAACATTCCCCCCCACCCTTTTTTTCACCCGCAAATAGCGCGTTTCAGGCGATATGGTCGATTAAATCCGACCGATGCAAGGCCAATCACGAAAATTTTTCGCCGTGGCCTCGCATCTATGCATAAAAGTGCTATATAGCGGCAACCCCAGCGTGAAATCAGGACTGAAACCATGACAGAAAGCCCCATCAACAGCGAACGCGGTAAATATGTGGCGGCCAAGGCGGCGCTCGAATTTATCAAACCGGGTATGAAGGTCGGGCTTGGCACCGGCTCTACCGCGGCGAAGTTCGTGCAATTGTTGGGCGGGCTGGTCAATAACGAGGGGCTGGATATCGTCGGGGTGCCGACCTCTAGCCAAACCCGCGATCTGGCCGCCAGCCTGAACATTCCGCTGACCACACTGGACGAGGCCGGCTGGCTGGATGTGACCGTTGACGGGGCCGACGAATTCGACACCAAGCTGAACCTGATCAAAGGCGGTGGCGGCGCGTTGTTGCAGGAAAAAATTGTAGCCAGCGCGTCGGACCAGATGGTAGTGATCTCGGATGCTTCCAAGCAGGTTACCACGCTGGGGGCGTTTCCGCTGCCGGTAGAGGTGATCCGCTTTGGCTGGGGCACCACTGCGAAAACCATCGCCGAGTTGCTGGAAGCTGCCAATGTCGGCGGGCACGAAATTCGCATGCGGATGCAGGGCGAGCAGCCTTTCATCACCGATGAACAGCACTTTATCCTTGATCTGCACCTGAAACGCATCGGTGCCCCGCGCCAGTTGGCCAACCAGTTGAACCGCATCCCCGGCGTGGTGGAAAGCGGGCTGTTTGTGGTGATGGCCGATACGGTACTGGTCGGGCACGAGGACGGCATGGTCCATACCTATGACCGTGATCAGGGCGATATGGGCACGCGGGCCATTCGCATACCCGACGATGATTCTCTTTATGTGCCGGGGGCTTAGGTGATGACATTCGACTATGATCTGTTTGTGATTGGCGGTGGTTCCGGCGGGGTGCGTTCGGCACGCGTGGCGTCGCAGGGTGGCCAGCGGGTAGCGCTGGCCGAGGAATACCGCATGGGCGGCACCTGCGTTATTCGCGGCTGTGTCCCCAAAAAGCTGATGGTCTATGCGGCGGGGTTCTCCGAAGCGATGAACGATGCCGAGGGGTTCGGCTGGACCATCGGCAAGCGCAGTTTCGACTGGGCCAAGCTGCACGCCGCACAGGATCGCGAGCTTGACCGGCTCGAAGGGCTGTATCGCGGCGGGCTGGAAGGGGCCGGAGTGACGGTGTTCAACACCCGCGCGGTGCTGAAAGATGCGCATACGGTGGTGCTGGGTGACGGGCAGGAAATCAGCGCAAGGTACATTCTGATTGCCACGGGCGGGCGGCCCTTTGTGCCGGCGATTCCGGGGGCCGAACATGTGATCACTTCTAATGATGTGTTCCTGCTAGAGGACATGCCCAAGCGCATCCTGATCGTGGGCGGTGGGTATATTGCATGCGAATTTGCAGGTATTTTCAACGGGCTGGGGGCCGAGGTTCACCAGTTCTATCGCGGCGCGCAGATCCTGCGCGGCTTTGACGGAGAGGTGCGCGGCCATGTGGCCGACGAGATGATCCGTAAAGGTGTCAACCTGCATCTGGGCACCGACGTGGAACGTATCGAAAAACGCGACGACTGCCTGCATGTGTTCTGTACCAACGGCTCGGAAACCGTGGTGGATGCGGTCATGTACGCAACCGGCCGCGTGCCCAATACCGACGGCATGGGCCTGCACAAGGCCGGCGTCAAACTGGGCCGGCGCGGCGAGGTGATGGTTGACCGGTATTCGGCAACCTCGCTGAACAGCGTCTATGCGGTGGGTGACGTGACCGACCGCGTGCAACTGACTCCGGTGGCGATCCGCGAAGGCATGGCCTTTGTCGATACGGTGTTCAACGATACGCCAACCGCGATGGATCACGAATTTATCGCCACGGCGGTATTTACCCAGCCCGAAATCGGCACCGTGGGCTATACCGAAGAGGACGCGCGCGAGGATTTCGACATAGAGGTCTATCGCGCCGCTTTCCGTCCCATGGCCAATATCCTTGCCGGTCGCGACGAACGCATGCTGATGAAACTGATTGTCGAGAAAGCCTCGCAAAAGGTCATCGGCTGCCATATCGTCGGCCCCGCAGCGGGTGAAATGATCCAGCTGGCCGGTGTCGCGGTGAAAATGGGGGCCACCAAGGCTGATTTCGATCGCACGGTAGCCGTCCACCCCACCGCTGCCGAAGAGCTGGTC
>JALXER010000038.1 GCA_027069385.1 Paracoccaceae bacterium | reverse complement strand
CCAGAAGTAACTTCACCCACCACGTTCTCGCCCTGCCAGATGGTTGACATATTGGGGGCGTCTTCGTCGCCAGCCTCGATGGTCAGGGTGGCGAAACGCTTGGCCGGTGTTTCGGACTTCAACGCAGTTTTGCCGGGGAAATCCTGCGGTTTGTCGAGTTTGACAAAACGGCCAAGCCCTGCTTCCAGCAAGGAGTAGTCACTGGTTAGATCGCCTTTCCATGTGCGATAGCCCTTTTCCAGCCGCAAACTGTCAAGCGCATACATGCCAAAGGGTTTGGCCCCGGCCGCCAGCACAGCGGCATATATGTCCGGCATATCGGCATTGGTTGCATGCACCTCCCAGCCAAGTTCCCCTGCAAAAGAGACCCGCGCCAACAAGGCAGAGCGGTCTGCCACAGTGGCACGCTGGTGGCTTAGCCACGGCATTGTCAGGTCCGCATCCGAGAGACCGGCAAACAGGGCGCGGCTTTGCGGGCCGGTTACGATCAGGGCCGAGGATGCTTCGGTGGCATTGCGCAGATGCAAGCCCTTGGGCAAGGCGGATTTCAGCACCTCATAATCATGCCACTCAGCGGTGGCGGCGGTGATCAGCAGGAAGCTGTCCGGCCCAAAGCGCATCACCGACATTTCGGTCAGGATCCGCCCGCGCGGATCGGCAAAATAGGCAAGGTTCATACGCCCCACCTTGGGCAAACCGCCTGCAATACGTCCAAGTAACCAGTCTGCGGCACCTGCGCCGTCCAGTTCAAACCGCGAAAAGCCGGGCAGGTCCAAAACGCCCACGGATTGCGCCACGGCGGCGCATTCTTCGGCAACCCGGTCAAACCCCGGCCCCTTGCGGCCCCATGTGTGGGTGGCAGCTTGGCCGGTATCGTCACCCGCTTTGGCAAACCAGTTCGCACGTTCCCAACCCGCGTAGGCCCCCATGACGCCACCGCGCTTGATCACCTCTGCATGGTTTGGGGACAACCGCTTGTCGCGCCCCTCCGGCCATTCGTGATGCGGGAAGTGCATCGCATATTCGTTGGCATAGACCTCGCGGCCTTTCACGTCGGTGTAGTCCTGATCCACAAATCCGGTGAAACGGCGCGGGTCCACCGCCCACATGTCCCATTCTGTCTGCCCTTCGGTCACCCATTCTGCCAGCACCTTGCCAGCGCCGCCCGCCTGCGCAATGCCAAAGGTAAAAACGCAGGCCTCAAAGGCATTCGGCACGCCCGGCATCGGGCCGATCAGGGGGTTGCCATCGGGGGTATAGGGGATGGGACCGTTGATGACCTTGTTGATGCCGGCCGTGCCAAGGATCGGCACCCGCGCCATGGCATCCTCGATATGCCATTCCAGCCGTTCAAGGTCATCGGGGTAAAGCTGAAAGGAGAAATCATCGGGCATGGGGTCATTGGCGTTTTGCCAGTGCGCCTTGCAGTTGGTCTCGTATGGTCCCAGATTCAGGCCGAATTTTTCCTGCCGCAGGTAATAGGAGCTGTCGACATCCCGCAGCAGGGGCAGTTTGTGGCCGGTGCTTTCGCTCCAGGCCTGTAAATCCGGTATTTCCTCGGTCAGCAGATACTGGTGGCTCATGGTCATCATCGGTACCTCGCGGCCGCCGAAGGGGATGAACATTCGTCCCAGTTCCTGCGCACGATAGCCAGCGGCGTTGACGACGATTTCGCAGCGCACCTCGCCCTTGGGGGTGGTCAGCACCCATTCGTCATTTTGCCGGTCTATGGCGGTGACAGGGCAGAACCGTTCGATCCTTGCCCCAAGGTCCCGCGCGCCCTTGGCCAGCGCCTGAGTCAACTGCGAAGGATCAATATCGCCATCGGCCGGATCATACAGCCCCCCTGCCAGATCATGGGTTTCGAGAAACGGATAGCGATCTTTCAGGTCGCTGACCGCGCAAATCGCCAGATCCATGCCCTGATAACGCCCCATCCCGCAGGCGCGTTCGAATTCCATCATCCGGTTGCGGTTGTGTGCCAATCGCAGGCTGCCGGTCACATGGTAGTTCATCGGGTAATCCACCTCCGCCGCCAGCCCCTGATACAGTTCGACCGAATATCGCTGCATGTTCATGATGGACCACGACATGGAAAACGTCGGCACATTCCCCGCCGCGTGCCAGGTGCTGCCGCTGGTCAGTTCGTTCTTTTCCAGAAGCAAGGCGTCGGTCCAGCCTGCCTTGGCAAGATGATATAGGCTAGAGGCACCAATGGCGCCGCCGCCGATAATGACAATCCGTGCGTGGCTTGGTAATCCCATGTTGATCTCCTAGTAAACCGGTGGGCTGACCACCCAGATAATGACGCATTGCGCCGGTCCGCGGTTGTGCCAGCGGTGGCTTTTGTGATCAAAACGAAAGCTGTCTCCGGCCTTTAGGTGAAATGGCTCTTCGTCGATCCAGAAATCAATTTCGCCCGAAACAACATAACCGGCTTCTTCGGTGTCACGTTTCAGCAACTCGGTCGAGGTTGCGCCGGGTTCGATCACAGTGCGGAACATTTCAAAAGCGCCGCCAAGGTCAGGGGAAAGCAGTTCCTCGACGATACCCTCCTCCGAGGTGCCCAATGCACGC
>JALXER010000037.1 GCA_027069385.1 Paracoccaceae bacterium | reverse complement strand
CGCGACATCAGCATAGGAGGTCAGCAGTTGCAGCTGTGCGAAATGGTTTGCGAGCGGGTGGCTGACCGCCTGATGTTTACCCTTACGGCGGCCCGCCGCGCCGGGTCTATTCGCCGCATCAATGCCCAGTTCAACGGCTTTGCGAGCGCCGCCAAGTGCCAGCGTTCCGGCTACAAGCCGTTCGAAATCCAACGCCGGGATCAACTGTATCAAGCCCATATTCGGGCGGCCGATCAGATTTGAGCTGCCAACATGACAATCGCGGAATGTGACGGTGCAAACATCAGCACTGCGCCAACCCAACATTGGCTCGGGCTGGACATCGACACAGCAAGGCGTATTCTCGATCACCAGAAAGCCGGACGCGGCCAAATCATTGGCCCGTGATGTGCCGTCGGTCTTGACCAGTGTGACAAAAATATCCGCATGGCGACCATTGGCGATAAAGCGTTTCTGGCCGTTCACAAGGAGCAGGCTAGGGCTTTCTACCTCGGCCGTGCAAGAAATACGCCGAAGGTCCGCACCGCTTCCCGCCTCAGTGATCGCCAGCGCAGCCACGCATTGCCCGCTGCGGATCTGGTCGAGAAGGCGCGCCCTGAGTTCGGCAGAGCCAAAATGCGTGATGTAAAAGGGGGCCATGAACCCGCTCACGGCAATGGAAGCGCGAATGCCTGCAAAGCCGAGATGGCCTAGTTCTTCCAATGTGATCGCGGTGCGCCAGACTTCGGACCCGGTGACAGGCAACCGGAATAGGCCAAGTCGCCCCATCTCCATCCAGGCACGCCTTACGATATAACCCTGGGCTTCCCATGTCTCGGCGTCGGGAAGTATCGCAGTTTCCAGAAGGTCGCGCACAACGGCGCGATAGCCATCCTTTGGGGCGGTCAGAAGAATGTCGCGTTCCATTTAGTCCTCCTTAATCCGGGCAACAACGCAATCGTTCTGAGTGGAGGCAACCGGGTGCGGGTTTTGAAAATATGCGTTGGGCGCGCCGGGCTTCCGTAGAGTTTCGAGCAGCCGGGCACGGTCAATCTTGTTAGTAGGAGTCAGAGGGAAATCGCCCTCATGCAGCACGATACGGGGTAGCATATAGGAAGGCAGCTGCTGTCCGAGCGTTTTGACGAGCTTGCGCGTGTCGAGAGGGTCTTTATCTGGGGTTGTGTTCGGAATGACGAAGGCAAACAGCTGCTTTTCTCCCGCCGCATTCGTGTTGACCGCAACAAAGCTGCGGCGCACTTGTGGGCAGGAGTTTAGGTGATGCGCGATCTCGCCCAGTTCAATCCGGTGGCCGTTGATTTTGACCTGATCATCAGCGCGGCCGTCGAACAGGATCTCGTTACTGGGCGAGAGCCGTCCAAGATCACCGGTGTCATAGGCTAGCGTTTTGACACCATTGATCATTAGCCACTTGAAATGACGCGCGTTTTTCTTGGGTGCATGCAGATAGCCCGGCGAAAGCCCCGGTCCGGTGAGGTAGATTGTGCCACGCTCGCCCGTGTTACAGGCACGGTAGCCGTCGAGGATATAGATCCCAGTCTGCTGGATCGGTGTGCCAAGCGGGATTGATCCAACCCCTGGCGGGGTATCGATGGGATGAAAACTGGCAAAAGTGGTGCATTCTGTAGGGCCATAAACGCTGACCACGCGTCCCGCGCCATAGTGCGTCACCGCCGCTGTTATATGCTTCACACTATGCGCCTCGCCGCCGGTGAGGATCGTGCCGACCGTATCGAGGGCTTGTGGTGCCACATCCAGTACAGTATTGAACAGGGCAGTCGTCAGGAAAAGCGTGTTGACGCCCCCGTCACGAAGCGCGTGTTGTAGAGCAGTAAGCGTGATGTCCTTTTCCGGATAGATCACGCAGGTGCCGCCATTCAGCAGCGGTGCCCAGATTTCAAACGTTGCCGCGTCGAATGCGATGGGTGACAGGTGCAGCGTGACCAGCGGATTGCGTTCGGGAAGAAACGCCATGTCGCGCACAAGCCGCATCACTCCCCGGTGTAAGATCGGAACAGCTTTGGGTTTACCCGTTGAGCCGGAAGTGAAGTTCACGTAGATCAGCGCGTTCGGGCCGACCGTCACTTCGGGCGCGGGATGTATCGAGTCGATCCGCGTCAGATCCAGCAATTGAACGCTTTGCGGTAGGGTCGTTGAGCGGTCACCGTCGCTCAGCATCAGTTGCGCACCAGTTTCCTCGGCCAAAAGCGCAACGCGCGAAGCTGGCCAGCCAGAGCCAAGCGGCACATAAGCCGCACCGCATTTTATCACCGCCAGAAGCGCTGCAACCAGATCGGGCGTGCGTGCGACATCCACCAGAGCACAATCCCCCGCGCGCAGCCCGGCATGGTGGAGCGCCCCAGCAATGGAAGCCGCACGCATGTTCAGTGCTGCATAGGTCAGCGACTGTGTGCCACTGCGTATCGCCACACGATCAGGTGTGTGCGCCGCCTGCGTTTCGAACGCGGTTTTCACATCTTCGGTGCAGACCGCATCAGCAGCCACGAAACCACGGTTGAGCCTTTCATAAAGAGCGCGGGTTTCTGGTATGAAATCAATGGAATGCATGAACGTCTCTCAGCGCCTGCTGTACCGTATCAAGGAACAGCTCTGGCGTTTCACTGATGTTGAAATGGGTACCTGGAATCTCGGACAGGTCGAAAGGTGCGGTGGTATGCGCAGCCCAGCCCGACATCGAAGCGCGATTCTCAATCGCATCCCCTTGCCCGACAATAGCATGGATCGGGGCGCGAATTGGGGTGCTGTGACGGTCACCCCAAGTTTCCGACAGCATCATGTCGGCCCGCAGAGCGGGCAGCATAATCTGCATTATCGCGGGATTTTCCAGTACTTCGGGCGGAGTGCCCACCATTTCGCGGATCGCGTCAAGAAAATCGTGATCAGACAGCAGATGCATCATCGGGAGACTCTGCGGATACCCCGGGCTGCGACACCCCGATATAATGACCTGCCGCGTAGTCTCACGCCCTTCGCGGTTCAGCATCTGTGTCATCTCAAAGGCAATTCGTCCGCCGAAACTGTGCCCGAACATCACATGCGGCGCATCGAGCCAGGGAGCAAGTTCGTCGTGCAGGCCAGTCAGCAACTGATCCCAATCGCGCCACGGCTCCTCGCGAAGGCGGTGGCTGCGACCCGGCAAGACCACCGCCTTGACTTCCATGTCAGCGCCAAAACGCTGCGCCCAACCGCGGTAAATATGGGCGCTGCCCCCCGCATAGGGAAAGCAGATCAGCGTTGGCAACCCGTAGATCGGGACGCTTTTGCTCATGCGCTTTGCTGAAAATTAGCAGCATTGGCACAGATCGTTTCGGCGATCATGGACAGCTTCGGACGCTCGAACAGGTCCACTGGGGGTAGGGCATATTCGCCGTAAGTCGAATCCACCTTGCCGATCAGCTTGATCGCCGTGAGTGACGAACCGCCGATTTCAAAAAAGTCGGGGTCTGTGTCATTCGAAAGCAGGCCCAGTTCGCTGAACACCTCGCGCAGCCAAGTTTCGATCTGTTTTTTTTCATCAGTCTCGTGCATCTGAATGCTCCTTTCTGGCCGATCAGTTTTTATTAAAGGGTTTGCCGGTGACGGTCTCGGTGCGGAAACGGTTGTGCCCGAACTGATCACTACCCGACGTTTGCACGCAGCCGAATTTTTTCAACGACACCTCGCCGCCAAATTCTTGAAGCCGGTCAGAGAAGGGATAGACTCGGACAGAGTTGGGCAGATATCGCGCAGCATAGCCAAGGCGCATGTCGCGGGTCTTGCCCAGATGCGGATGTGATGCATGCATCAACGTCGACCAGAAGATCACGAACTGACCCTGTTTCATCTCGATGGACTTGGCATTGGCCTCATCAGGCTCGAAGTCAGGGTCGATCTGAAGTTGGCGATAGTCGTAGCCGAAGAAGCCGCGCTTGACGCCGTTCTTGTCGACGCCGTTTATCGCCTCGGCCTTGTAATCCATAGATTTAGATTCGTCGTAATTCATGCTTTTGTGGGTGCCGGGAATGAATTGCAGGCAGCCCATTTCGATGGAAGCATCGGTAAAAGCGGTCCATACGGTGATCGTTCCGCCAAATTCAGCATCCTCGGGCCAGACGATCTGCGGATGCTTGGAGCCTGCCACATTTGAGAAGTTGTCGGCCTGGTGCCAATCGGTGCCTTCGTCGCCGGGATATTTGGGGAAGAATTCGGACCGCCAGCACAGGGTGTCCGGTCCGAGTATCGACGCAATTCGGTCCACGATTTCTGGGCGTGTGATGTGGTCGGCCAGAAAATCGATATCAAGATGGCGATCATAGCTGGTCAGATTGGTACTGCCCGAAAGCGCCTGGCCTTGGTCATAGATCGCGTTGCGGGTGTCGAGCAGCAGCGGCTTTAGCTTTTGCAACTGCTGGGCCATCTCTTGCGCCTCGTCAGAGATCGAAAGGCCCGATATATCCGTTTTCTTGGAATTGCTTCAACTCGTCCGAACTCAAGCTAAACTGTGCCCTGGTGTTGGAATCTAGCATCGTTGTGTCCTCACTCTGTAAAATAATACTGTCGGTTGTTTAGTATCCATGTTTGCTATTTGGATACAATATATCAATATAGAATACATGTGCTATTATAAATTGAAAGTCAACTGCAAATTATACCTGTGCGTTCGGTGGTTGAAATGATCGACATACCTTTGATTCTAGTAGCTAAAACCTGCAGGATGACGCAGGTAATTGCTGAATATTGGAGCATCTTGAGCGACGAGGAACAAGCCCGAGCTGACCGGATTCGGCGCGAAGTGGATCGCAATGATTTCATAGCCGCGCATCTTCTGGTGCGCAGGGCAGTCGCTGATTTATTAAATCTTGGGTTGTCTGATGTCGTGATCCGACAGAGGTGTCTTACCTGTGGCGGGCCGCACGGGCCGGCCTATGTCGAGAGCTGGGAAGAGATTTTTGTAAGCTGGTCACACAGTCACGGAGCGGTGGCTGCCATCGCCGCCCTTTCCCCTGTGGCCATCGACCTAGAGGCCGGTCCCGTTAACCGGCTGCCAAAGCCAGACGAATTGCGGCAAATTGCGTCCGAATCGGAACGGATACGTTTGCACTCCGCCGCTACCAAATCGCCTGAGGCCTATGCCCATGCGTTTCGCCAGATCTGGACCTATAAGGAGTGCTTGATCAAACTGGCGCGACTTGATCTTGGCCGATTATCTCATATCACCGCGCCGGAAGGGCGGGTTCAGGAGTTTTCCTTCAGCGCCTGCGGGGCCGCGTGCGAAGCTGATATGTCTGCGGGCATTCCATTGTATTTTCGGGCATCGGGCGGGATTGGTGCCGCGTTGGTGTCAGTACCGTCACGGGTGAGACTGCGGATGTTTTCGGACTGAAACAGATGAGTGAGCACGCCATTGCTGAACGCGTTCCCAAGATAAAGCAACACGCCCAATGCAAGCCCCCAGAAGGCGGAGCCGATCCCCAGAAAGCTGGCGCCCGATGCCGTGACCACAAAGGCCATCATTCCAGGGAGAACATCACCTTCCTCACTCAGCAGGGTTTTTAGTGCAAGGCTCATTGGGCTAATTAGAGCCAGCCCGGCAAGGGTGAAAAAGAAGGTGGGTGGCATACTGATAAGGCCCCGATAGATCGTTGGCAAAAGCAGCGCTACAACCCCGTATCCCAGCGCGTAAACTATGCCTGCTTGCCAACGTTTCGCAGGGTTCGGATGCGAATCGGGGCCGACGCAGATTGACGCAGTGATCGCGGCCATGCCGATGGAGTGCGCGCCGAAAAGAGCACCAAGAATGGAAGCGATCCCCGTTGATGAAAAAATTGAGCGGGTCGTGGGCATGTAGCCCGACGCCCTGAGCACCGCGAGCCCAGGCAGGTTCTGAGACGCCATGGTGACCAGATAGAGCGGCAGCGCGATGGCGAGGATGGATTGCATGGTGAACTCTGGGGGAACCGGCTTCAGTATCGATAATTCTAGCCCAGCACCGAAGCTGCCGCCACGCAAGATACAGCTTACGGCTAAGCCCACAACCAGCGCGGCGATCACCGCCCAGGATGGTGAGGAACCTCGCAACAGCAGGAACGCCCCAATCATACCGATGCTGAGCACGGGATCCGCATGAAAGCCAGTTACAAGCTTAACGACAAAGGGAAACAGCACCCCTGCAAGAATGCCTGTGGCGATGGCTGTCGGGATCCTGCGCACCGCCGCTCCCAGCACATCGAAAAACCCCGTGGCGAGAATCAAGACACCGCAGATCAGGAACGCGCCCGCCGCCTCGGGGAGGCCATAGCCGTGTGCGGTGGCAATCAGCGCCGCCCCGGGAGTGGACCAGGCTGTGATCATTGGCGCCTTGTGGATATAGCTGAGCAGCGCGCTGGTACCCATCATGCCAAGGCAAAGCGCGGTCAACCAAGATAGGGTCTGCGTCTGATCTGCTCCAACTGACTGGGCGGCGGCAATGACGATGGCAACTGATCCGCCGAACCCAACGACAAGGGCAACAAACGCCGAGGTTATGATAGAGGTTTTCATATGATCTTTCAGTAGAGTTAAATTTTGGATACAATTTTTGTTATAGGATACATATTTAGTTGACGCAACTTTTTAGATCATGCATAGAAATAGAAAGTGCCACTGTCGTGTGATGCAGTCGTTCATCCCGGTTTTTCAGCGATTCACGGCATACTCGACCTAATACATCTGTCGTAGTTACATCGAAATCACACGCTTTGTGAATTAAAGAGAAGTAAAGGTAGGCTATCCAATGCCAAGGTCAACGGACCAGAAAACATCGCTCTTCAACGCATTGTTGCGAGCAATCATCGTAGGCGATCTGGCGCCGCTGGAACCGCTACGTCAGGAGGATGTAGCCGCGAATTACAATGTCAGCCGGATGCCAGTGCGTGAAGTTTTTAGAGAACTCGAAGCCTTGGGTCTTTTGCAGGTAGTACCTAACAGCGGCGCTTTCGTAACTCCGCTGACGCTGGCTGAGTTCCGCGAGAATTACGAGATGCGTGCGGCAGCGGAGTGTCTGGCAATCCGCAAAGCTATTCCCGAGTTGAACAATCGTCAGTTGGACGAGGCACGCGACCTTGCAGAACAGATGGTCATATGCAGCAGCCGAGAATATAGCAGCCTGAACGAGCGGTTCCATCGGAGGCTGTATGAACCGTGCCAGATGCCGCGTCTTCTGGCGCATATCCATTCGCTGGGCATCATTGCCGAACGCTATATTCGCTGGACGATCGATACTTTCGATTATTCTGACTGCTCCAATGCCGAGCATTTTGCCCTGCTGGATGCCTGCGACAACCGAGATGTTGAAGCGGCCAAACGTATTCTTGAGGACCATATAATTCGGGCTGGTAAATATCTTGAGAAAAATTGGAGCGACTCCGCCGAAACAGGGCTCAGGATGACATCGGTGAGAGGTGGTCCTAGATTTTTGACCAGTTAGAAGCCAATTTAAGATGGATCATGGTTTCCTTCAGGCTGCCAATCTCATTGGTTCTGTTTTTCTTTCATAGGCCTCGTCCGGCGTCAATATTCCATGCCGTGAGTGCGGGCGCTCGGCGTTGTAGTAGGCCAGCCATTTCCCGATCCAGGCGCGGGCTTGCGAGCCGGTTTCAAAGGCATTCATGTAGATGCACTCGTATTTCAGGGTTCGCCAGAGCCGCTCGATCATCCGGTTATCCACCCAGCGGCCTTTACCATCCTGTCTTTCGATCATTATGGATTAGCTTCCGTGGTTGCGCCATCATGTGGATATCTGATCGCCATACATTAGGCTAACCTCTGCTCGAATAATAAATGCATTGACATTTTGATGACAATTATCTTTTTTGTATCCAATTAAAAAGAAGGGCTACAAAATGTCTAAGAGCGTAAAGCGTGTAGAGCAAGCCGCGAGAGCTGCGGGGCTTGATTTAAATGTCCTGAGAATGCCGGGCAGCACGCGCACGGCCTCGGATGCGGCACAGGCATGCAGATGTTCTGTTTCTCAGATCGTCAAGTCTATGATCTTCTTGGGCGCGGAAAGTGGTTCCCTGAAACTGCTCCTAGTGAGTGGCGCGCACGAAGTGGATCTGATGCAAGTCCGAGAAATAATCGGTGAAGAGCTATTACGAGCCGATCCCAAACGGGTGCGTGCAGAGACCGGTTTCGCCATCGGGGGCGTCTCTCCGATCGGGCATTTGGTACCAATCGAAACCTGGATTGACAGTTCGCTGCTTGGGCACGACTTGGTATGGGCCGCCGCTGGTGCGCCCGATGCAGTCTTCAGCGTAGCACCTGCGGCACTACAAGCGGCAACGGGCGCGCGGGAAATATCTTTCGAAGACGCGGCTGTATAGCTGTAACGAACTGCAATCAGGGGTCAATTCGGGGAGAGGGCTGAATCGCACGTGCCTGACGTCAGCGCTCGTGGGACAGAGTTGAAGCAAACCGGCTTCACCTATTTCAAGATGGAGAGTACCCAAAGATATGTATAATGCAATTTTTGAACGAAAATGACCTGCCACTGAACTTTCATCCACTTGGGATCGGAGTCCTTTGTGTCCGTCGTCAAATAAAATGGGACATCAGAGCGGTTTGAGTATTGGAGGCTCTGGTTCGTTTGTGTGATTGATTATGCAGCTTGTTTTTGATGTTGCAAGCGGCGTTTCTGGATTGTCA
>JALXER010000036.1 GCA_027069385.1 Paracoccaceae bacterium | reverse complement strand
TCTGGTAATAGTCCGGGTGGATTTCCGAAAAGGCCAGAAATCCGTGGCGATTGCCGCCATAATCCAGAAACGCAGCCTGAAGCGACGGTTCGACCCGCGTAATTTTGGCTAGATAGATGTTTCCGGCAAGTTGACGTTTGTTAAGGGCCTCAAAGTCGAATTCATCAACCTTGTTCCCGTCAATAACCACGACGCGGGTTTCTTCCGCGTGGGTGGCATCGATAAGCATTTTTTTAGGCATTTTTTCTCGCTCAGCAGTCCTGGCGGCGCGGCAATTCGTGCCAATGCGGCCAAAGCTGTCTGTTGTGTTTGGGCAAGTCGGCGCTGTCGGGCATGGGGCATCGGCGGCGGAAGGCTCCGTCGTCGTGCAAATATCCCGTTAACCATGCGCGTCATTGCGGTTGTTCTCCAGCGGGGTGAGCCGCTAAAATGATAACTTTGCCAATAAAAGCAAAGGAATGGAATGCGGTGCTAATGCACCTGCCTTGTGATCCTCCCGCTCCCACGAAATCCCCGCGGCGGGTCCGGACCAGTCAGCGAAACTGATCGTACTGACTGCCGATTGAGGCAGTTGCGCAACCTTAACCACTTGTGCGCACCAAGTTCAATCGAAATGTGATTGTAGAATGGCCCCGCACGGGGTAAATCGTGATAAACCAACCGAAAGCCGCGAAAATGCGCCTGATTTCACTGCTGATGCTGTTTTTGCTTACCGCCTTGCCCGGGCGTGGGCAGCCGGTGGTTACCGCGAATATTCTGGCCGACCAGACCCGCATTGAGCAGTCGGGCGAACGGGTTCATGTTTCGATCGGTCTAAGCAAGCCGGTGCCGTTTCGGGTGTTTACCCTGAATGATCCCAAGCGGTTGATCGTGGATTTTCAAATGGTTAACTGGGATAACCTGCCGGAAAACCTGGAGCGGTCGGTGGTGGATGTGAACGCGATTCGCTATGGGCTGTTTCAAACCGACTGGTCGCGGCTGGTGTTTGATCTGAACGCGCCGCTGATCGTCGAGCAGGTCGAAATCAGCGCCAGAACCGGTTATTCGGTGTTGGAAATCCAGATGCGGCAGGGCGGCGAGGCCGAGTTTGCCAGCGCCGCGCGCGCACCGGTCAACGGGTTGTGGCGCGAAAACCAGGTGGTGCCGGTGATTGCGGGCGATGCCGGTTTGCCGCTTGTGGCGCTGGATGCCGGACATGGCGGCATTGATCCGGGTGCGCGGCGTGGCAGGGTGGTCGAAAAAGACCTGACCTTGCAATTTGCCTTTGACCTGCGCGATGCCTTGCTGGCCAGCGGGCGGTATCGGGTGCTGATGATCCGCGAAACCGATCTGTTTATTCCGCTGTTGGAGCGGGTGCGCCTTGCGCGGGCCTCGGGGGCGGATGTGTTGCTGTCGCTGCACGCCAATACGGTAGAGGAGGGCTATGCGCGCGGCACCACGGTGATCAACCTGTCCGAGGAGGCCAGCAGTCACGAAGCGCAGGCGCTGGCCGGTATCGAAAACCGCGCCGATCTGATCGCCGGTGTGGCCTTGCTGGGTGAAGACGACGAAATCACCAAAGTGCTGGTTGAAATGGCGCAGCGCCAGACCAATACCCTGTCCGAGTTGCTGGCGCAGCGCATGGCGCAAAACCTGGGCACTGTGCTGGATGACGGCGTGCAGTCGCGCCGCATGTCGGCGGGGTTTCGGGTACTGCGTGCGCCCGACATCCCGTCATTGCTGCTGGAACTGGGGTTTATGTCCAGCCCGTCGGACCTTGACAACCTGATGTCACCCGACTGGCGCGCGCGGGCCAATCGGGCCATTATCGCGGCGCTGGACGGCTGGATGCTCGAATCCGCCCAAATGCGCGGATTGCTGCGCAAATAGGGGCGCAATGCTTTTGACGATGTTAACCCAAGCGCGTATAGAACAGTGGATATAGCAGGAGAGTGCGTTTGTTTGGCTGGTTAATAAGGTTTTTCGGGTTTCTGTTTGCCTGGGCGTCGCTCGGGCTGCTGTTTTCGGCCATCGGGCTGATGGGGGTTCTGTGGATGTATAGCCGCGACCTGCCCGATATCGAGGAACTGGAAAACTATGCGCCCGACACCCTTTCGCGGGTCTATTCCTCGGACGGGTACCTGCTGGACGAATTCGTGTCGGAACGGCGTATTTTTACCCCTGCCGATGAAATCCCCGACATTGTCAAACAGGCGTTTATCAGCGCCGAGGACAAGAATTTCTATTCCCATCACGGTTATGACGTGCGCGGGATTGCCAGCGCCCTGCTGACCGCCATCCGAACCCGGGGGCAGTCGATCAGGGGGGCCTCGACGATTACCCAACAGGTAATGAAGAACTTCCTGCTCGACGGGTCGCGGCGGATCGAACGCAAAATCAAGGAGCTGATTCTGGCCACACGGGTTGAACAGGCGCTGACCAAAGACCAGATTCTGGCCCTTTATATGAATGACGAGTTTCTGGGCGTGAACTCTTACGGGGTGACGGCGGCAGCGGCCAACTATTTTGGCCGCACACTGGAAGAACTGACCATCGCGCAGGCGGCGTTTCTGGCCATCCACCTGAAAGACCCCAACGATTA
>JALXER010000035.1 GCA_027069385.1 Paracoccaceae bacterium | reverse complement strand
GCAATCTGAAAGGTGCGCAACAGGCCCTTGGCGAATAATTCGTGCGGTTTCAGGCCGGTGATGTCCTCATCCCCCAGAAAAACCTTGCCGCTGGTGGGTTGGTAATGCCCCGCCACCACGTTGAACAGCGTGGTTTTGCCCGCGCCATTGGGGCCAATCAGCCCGGTTATACTGCCCTTTTTGATATGCAGCGTGGTGCCGTCCACCGCGCGGATACCGCCAAAATGCATGTGCAGATCTTCGACCCGGATCATATTTGCCCCCCTTACAGGAACAGCCCGACGTAACGCCGGGCTGCCCAATTGGTTTTCATACCCGCTTAGCGGATACGCAACACTTTGAATGCACCGTCTTCGACGACATATTCCTGATACGACCCGGCAGCTTCGCCCGGTCCGATCAGTTCAACATCGGATGCACCCTGATAATCGACTTCGCCGCCATTGGCGAGTATTTCCAGCGCTTTGGCCAGTTCACCCGGGCCAATCGGTTCACCCGGCGCGTTGGCAACGTTCAGGATGTTGGCCGCAATAGAGGCGCGATCGGCAGAACCGCCGGCCTGGATGGCCAGGGCGATCAGCGCCGCAGCGTCATAGCTTTCAGCGGTGAACGAACCGTCAGGCGTGCCCGCGATACCTTCCAGCATACCGGCCAGAACTTTTGCACCTTCGCCAGCCGAACCAGGCTGAGTCCCGATAGAGCCGTTCAGGTCAGCACCGATATTGTCGATCAGCGCTTGCGATTTCATGCCGTCGCCCATGACAAAGGTGTCAAATGCTCCGGTGTCGAGCGCGCCCTGAATGATGCCGGCACCACCCTGATCCGCGTAACCGAACACGGCCAGCATATCGCCACCCGCAGCGGCCAGTGCGCCGACCTCGGCGGAATAGTCGCCTTTGCCGTCTTCGTGGGCTGCTGAAATGGTTACGGTGCCGCCCGCAGCTTCATAAGAAGACTGGAACGCATCGGCCAGACCTTTGCCATAGTCGTTGTTGGTATAGGTCACCGCGACGCTCATCACGCCCATGTCCATCAGAACATCGGACAGAACCTGGCCCTGACGCGCATCCGAGGGGGAGGTGCGGAAGAACAGGCCGTTATCGTCGATATCCGACAGGGCAGGCGAAGTGGCCGAGGGCGAAACCATGACAACGCCGTTAGGCACGGCAACGTTATTGGCAATCGCACCGGTCACGCCCGAGCAGTCAGCGCCCATGATCGCGGCCACATTGTCGCTGGTTACCAGCGCTTCGGCAGCGGCCTGCGCGGCAGAACTGTCAATACAGGTGGAGTCGGCGCGAACCGAAACCAGCGTGGTGTCGCCACCCAGCAGCATCCCCGAAGCGTTGACTTCGTCAATCGCCAGTTCGGCCGCAGCGGCCATATCAGGGGTCAGCGATTCAATCGGGCCGGTAAAGCCCAGGATCACCCCGATGTTCACATCTTCTGCATAAGCAGCGGTCGACAGCATCGCCGTGGCGGCGGTCGCCAGTAAAAGTTTTTTCATTTTTAGTTCTCCCAATGTTGGTTCATAGACGAGTCACCCCGAATCCCCGCCATTTCACCGGATTCACCGGTGCATTTCAATCGGTTTATTGACTTTGGTCATGTCATGGGCGGCTTTTATCGCTTTTAAAGCCCCGAATGAGCGACTAAGTTGCGAAAGCGCAAAACAAGAGGGGATAACTTGCAAAGCATTGCACAAGCTTGGCACTTGCTGATCGGGCTGGATTCGGACCTGCTGGCCATTATCGGCCTGTCATTGCGTGTCAGCCTGTCGGCGGTCATGCTGGCGGTGCTGTTCGGCGCGCCGGTCGGGGCGGCGCTGGCGATCTGGGCCTTTCCGGGGCGGCAGGTGCTGGTGGTGGTGTTCAATGCGCTGATGGCTTTGCCGCCGGTGGTTGTGGGCCTGTCGGTCTATTTGCTGTTGTCGCGCGCCGGTCCGCTCGGCAGTCTTGGCCTTTTGTTTACCCCCCGCGCGATGATCTTTGCGCAGACCCTGCTGATTTTCCCGATTATCGTGGCCCTGACCCGAGAGGCGGTGATTCCGGTTTATCGCGAATATCGCGGTTTGCTGACCGCGCTGAATACGCGGCGCTGGCAAACCCTGCGCACCGTGTTGTGGGATGCACGTTTTGGCGTGGTCACCGCCGTGCTGGCCGGTTTTGGCCGCGCCATTGCCGAAATCGGCGCGGTGCTGATCGTCGGGGGCAATATCAACGGGCTGACCCGGGTAATGACGACGACCATCGCGCTTGAAACCTCCAAGGGCAATCTCGAACTGGCGATGGCGCTGGGGATGGTGCTGATTGCGATTGCGCTGGTTATGAACGCGCTGATTTACGGGGTTTCGCAGATCGGTCGCCGCTTTCAGGAGGTCCGAGAGTGAGCAATCCGGCACAATTGGATATCAAAGGGGCGCGGCTGATCCGCAACGGGCGGCAGATTCTGGGGCCGATCGACCTGAGCCTGCATACCGGCGGCATTACCTGCCTGCTCGGGGCCAATGGCGCGGGCAAAAGCGTGTTTCTGAACCTGTGCCACGGCATGTTCCCCCCCGATCGTGGCGAGGTCCGCTGGGG